>NZ_JBTUOC010000036.1:0-60861 GCF_058345725.1 Simiduia sp.
CAGGCATTTTTCTCGTTGAGCCTGGGCATGGGTATCTTGATTACCTACGGCTCTTATATGAATAAGGCCAGTTCAATCACCAGCTCGGCTAAAATGGTGGCCCTAGCTGATACCGGCGTTGCCTTTTGCGCGGGTTTAATGATTCTTCCCGCCATTTTCAGCTTTAACCCTCAAACAGACCCCAGCCAGCTGTCCGACTCCTCCGTCAGCCTCATTTTCACCTTCTTGCCCAAGATATTTTTAGCCCTGCAGGCCAGCATCGGTTACTTGGGGGCGAGCGTCGTTGCCAGCGTATTCTTTTTACTGGTCTTTTTTGCCGCACTGACTTCTCTGGTTTCGATTATCGAAGTACCCGCAGCCAGCCTGGTCGATCAGAAAGGCTACAGCCGTAAAAAGGCTTTGTTGATACTGAATATCGGCATGATTCTATTCACGGTCGCCTGTACCGCCTCCTTCGGCATGGTGGGCTGGCTCACGGAGTTCGTCACCTACGCCAACGGACCCAAATCGCTGTTTGATGTGGTTTACGATATTTTCTACGACACCATTCTGCCCCTCAATGGTCTGCTGATTTGCCTGTTTGTGATCTATCGCTGGAAGAAGTCAAACCTCAATGAGGAGCTCGAAATGGGCGACGACGGCTTTAAGGGCTCAATGCTCGAGCGCTATATGAATTTTTCGCTGGGCACCTTTATCCCTCTATTGCTGGCACTGATTTTTATCAACACCGTGGCCATCAAATTTTTTGGCCAGTCACTGTTGGCAAGCATCGGTTTTTAAGCAGCGTGCAGCGCCCGGTCAAACCACCGGGTGCCGCCTGTAGCACTCCAGCACCGTCCTCTATATAATCGCCGCCCTATGGCTAAAGCAAAGAAAAAACCCGCAGACAACACCATCGCGCAGAACAAAAAAGCGCGCTTCGACTATGCCCTGGGCGAAAAGTTTGAGGCCGGCTTAGAGCTGCAAGGCTGGGAAGTTAAAAGCCTGCGCGCGGGTAAAGTGCAGTTGGTGGATAGCTTTGTGCAATTTCACCGCGGCGAAGCCTGGCTGATGGGCGCGCTCATCTCGCCCATTCAATCGGTTTCCACCCACTATGTGGCCGAGCCGAATCGCAAGCGCAAATTGCTACTGCACCGCAAAGAGCTAGCACGTTTACAGCAAGGGGTTGAACAAAAGGGTTATACCGTGGTGTGCACGGCACTCTATTGGAAAAATCACCTGGTGAAAGCTGCCGTGGCGCTGGCGAAAGGTAAGGCTGAGCACGACAAGCGCAATGTGGAAAAAGAGCGGGACTGGAACCGGGAAAAACAACGGCTGGTACGCGACCACAACCGCTAATTGGGTCTGCATTCGAGCCCCCCTCACTTGCGGAAATGCCCCGCTCAGACGTTTTACTTAGCAGCGCCCTTCGCTCAGCAGGGGCAATCGCCTGATATGGCCGGCTCTGTATGCCGCCGGTCTTTGACAATAATAATCGATAGTTGGACGCGTTCATGAGTGCACCCAGAGGTCAATTTACCAGTCGTTTTGGATTTATCATGGCCGCCGCAGGCTCCGCCGTGGGTTTGGGCAATATTTGGGGCTTCCCCACCCAAACGGCCAGTAATGGCGGTGCCGCCTTTGTATTGGTATACCTGATACTGGCTTTTGTGCTGGCGTACCCTGCACTGATGGCAGAACTGGTGATTGGTCGCCACGCCCGCGCTAACATTGTTACTGCCCTTGGCGGGCTGAGCGGCAATCCAACACTGCGGCGCCTGGGTCACTTGACCGGCTTTTACGGCGTCTTGACCGCCAGCTTAATCTTGAGCTTTTACACCATCGTCGCCGGTTGGATGATCTGTTATCTGGCCGCCTCTGTCACCGACTTGGCCGGCCACGATGTCAGCACCCAGTGGCTGACCACCATGTCGGTGGAGCGCAATCTACTTGCCAGTTTGCTCTTTGCAGGGCTAACTCTGTTTATTATTTCCAGCGGCGTGCAAAACGGCATCGAAAAGTGGTCCAGCCGCTTAATGCCCATGCTGGTGGGTCTACTGGTGCTGCTAATCATCTACGTATTAACCCAGCCAGGTGCCATGGCGGGCCTGAAAGTCTACCTAATGCCCGATATGAGCCGCGTGCTGGAGCCATCGCTAATTATCAGCGCCATGGGCCAGGCGTTTTTCTCGCTATCGCTGGGCGTGGGCACCATGCTGGTGTACGGCTCCTACCTGTCTAAAGAGGACAGCCTACCCCGCTTGGGCGCCATTGTGACGGTGGTGGATGTGGGCATTGCATTTATTGCGGGCCTGCTCATTCTGCCCGCCATGTTTGTCGCCAAAGAGGCCGGCATAACCATCACCAATGCCGACGGCAGCCTGATTGGCGACTCGGACATTATCTTCCAGGTTCTGCCGCCCTTGTTCGAATCCATGGGCGGTGCGGGCGATTTCGTGGCCCTGGCATTTTTCGCTCTGATGACCATTGCGGCACTGACCTCCTCCATCAGCATGCTCGAAGTACCAGTATCCCTGGCCGTCGAACGCTTTAACCTCCGCCGCCCGGTGGCTGCACTTTGCATAGGCGGCGCCATTTTTAGCGTCAGTGCGCTGGTTATCTTCAACTTCGACACCCTGTTTGTGTTTGTAATCGACCTGACCACCAAATACTCACAACCGCTGCTGGGCGTGGTTATTTGCCTCTACTGTGGCTGGGTATTCAAGCGCCACGCACTGTTGGAGGAGTTAAAGCAAGGGCAACCGGAGATTGAGCACGGCCTGTTTTGGAAAATATGGCCGCTGTACGTCAAGGTGGTCTGCCCACTGCTGATCCTGTTTACCTTTTGGCAGTCCATCCGATAAGCGCGCTGTTTAGTCCTTCCTTTATAGGTAAGCAACCTAAGCTGCCGCGCTGATAGAACGGCGCGGCACTTAAGTAACAAAATACCTAAAAATAGCCATACCTTCCCACTAATTTAACGCGCTGGCTCACTACTTTTGACTACACTGAAGCCCTGGGGTGCAGAGTAATTTTCCGTGCCAAACACCGGTTTTAGCGACACGTCTACCTATGATTCAGCCCTTAACCGGCATAACGCTCGCGACCTTGCTGGAGCATGCCGACATTGGTGTGGTTATCCATCACCTGGATACCACCGTCGCCTACGCCAATCCCACGGCGCTCAGGTTACTGCGCCTCAGCTATAAGCAACTGATCGGTTCAGATGCCTACGACCCGCGCTGGCAATTTCTGGACGAAAACAGCCACCCGTTGGCGCTCGAAGATTACCCGGTCAATCGGGTGCATTTGCAGGGCAAACCACTCAAAAACCAAATGTTGGGACTGGTTGATGGCAGCGATCAAGTCACCTGGTTTAATGTTAATGGCTACCTGGAAAAGTGTGCGCAAGGCGACGGGTTTATCGTCATCACCTTTACCGATGTCACCGACGCGCACAACCTCTTTTCCTTTGAAGATATTCTGCACAACACCCAAGACGTCGTTATCGTGACGGAGGCGGAAAACATTAACGCGCCCTTTGGGCCCAAGATTGTCTACGTCAACAAAGCCGCGGAAAGACTCACCGGGTATTCCCGAGCAGAGTTAATTGGGGAAACCCCGCGCCTGCTGCAGGGTAAGGACACCAGCGCAGAAAGCCGGGCCGCGATTCGAAGCGCACTGGAAGCGCACCTTCCCTGCACCGAAAAAATACTCAACTACAGTAAAAGCGGTCGCCCCTATTGGCTGGAGCTCAATATTATTCCCCTACGCAATCGCTTTGGCAAAATCACTCATTTTGCGGCCATAGAGCGGGATGTAACCGAGGCAACCTATTACCAAGACACGCTAGAAGCGCGCAATCGAGACCTCAAAAAACTCAAACAGGACCTGGAAACACTGGTGCAAAAACGCACCCAAGAACTTCAGGCCAGCAACCACAAACTCCAGCAGCAGGCGTTTTACGATAGCCTCACCAACCTGCCTAACCGACGCTGCTTTCTCAAACTCGCCCGCCAGCAAGTGGCCCGCATGGAGCGCACCGAATCGCTGCTACTGATTGGCATCGTAGATCTGGATGCCTTCAAAGCCATCAATGATACCCTGGGACACGATGCCGGCGACCGCGTACTGGTGCGCGTGGCCGAGTTACTCAACCAGCATTTCCGCGCTGAAGACGCCTTCGGGCGCTACGGCGGCGAGGAATTTGCCTTTGCCATACTGGTACACTCAACCGATGCCGCCACCGATCTATGTGAGCGGTTGCGCGAATTCCTGGCCAGTCACAGCGAAGATGCCGCCAGCAACACACCGGGGGTTACCGCCAGTATCGGCTACGCACTCTATCAGCGTGCCAACTTCAGCAATTTAACGCAGGCCTTTAAAGAGGCCGACCTGGCCCTGTACGAGGCCAAACAAAAGGGCCGCAATCGGGCCATTTGCTATCAGCTCGTGGAATCCCACTGACACGCCTTTCGAACCGCCTACAATGGCTGAAAAACTCCGTGCGCAATTTTGCTTGCCCCCCCTTGAAAAGCCCCTAGCCGCCCATAAATTTTCCAACATCTTTCGCGAAACACCTTGTTCCGGCACTGTCGCCTGCAACCCTGGAGCAACTAGCAATGGCTTTTTCGATGGATATGCCGTCCTGTCTCCCGATACCCCGGCGTGGGTGCCTTCGCGCTGTCAATCCCTTTTCATCCCCCCACTGTTTTTCCCACAATAACGGAGGACGCTATGCTGGAAGTCAGCCAGTTAAGCCGATGCTATGGCGCTTACCGCGCCGTAGACTCGGTGAGTTTTTCAATAACAAAGGGTGAAATTGTTGGTCTGCTGGGCCATAACGGCGCTGGTAAAACCACCATCATGAAAATGCTCAGCGGTTACCTTGAGCCAGATACCGGCACGATTAAGGTGGACGGTCGCTGCCTCGCCCAACACACCAAAAAGATTCAGAAGCAACTCGGCTACCTGCCGGAGAGCCTGCCGGTTTACCCGGAAATGCTGGTGGCAGACTACCTGGATTATGCCGCCGATTTGAAAGGGCTGACCGGCAGTGCCAAGCGCGAGGAAATTAAACGCGCCATTGCAGCGACCGATGTTGGCGCCAAACTCACGGCGCCCATCGCCACCCTGTCGCGCGGCTTCAAACAGCGAGTGGGCGTTGCCCAAGCGATCCTCGGGCGCCCCAAATTGCTGATTCTGGACGAGCCCAGCAACGGCCTGGACCCTGAGCAAACCCAGCAGATGCGCGCGCTGATTCGCGATATCGCCCAAGAGGCGACGGTCATACTATCGACCCACATCATGCAGGAAGTCGAGGCGCTCTGCTCGCGCGTGCTCATGGTGCGGGCCGGCAAGCTGGCGGTTGATGCGCAACTGTCGGATTTACAGCACAGCCACCGCATTCTGGTCGAAACCAGCTTGCCCCACGACCAGCGCGAGCTGCTGCAACAGGTTCCAGAGGTCAACCAGGTCGAAGCTCTGGCCGCCACGGGTACTGAGCAAAGCGACCCCAGCCCCACCTTTCGCTATGCGATCAGCCTGCAGCACAACGCTAACCAGCGTGCACTGTGTGGCCGAATTGCAGAAAAACTGGTGCAGTCGGGTCACCAGATATGGTGCTTAAAACCTGAGCAGCGCGACTTGGAGAGCCTGTTCAGAGACGTCAATGCCAACCACGTAGAGGAGGTGAACCGTGCAGCCTAAAGCGTCCTGTCAACCGCTGCTACGCATTGCCCGCAAAGAAATTACGCTCTTTTTTGCGTCGCCAGTGGCCTACTTATTTTTAGGCAGTTTTGCCGCCATTACGCTGTTTGTATTTTTCTGGGGCGAGGCCTTTTTCGCCCGCAATATCGCCGACGTTCGGCCGCTGTTTGAGTGGCTGCCACTGCTGCTGATATTTTTATGCGCAACGCTCACCATGCGCTTGTGGAGTGAGGAGCGACGCTCGGGCACGCTCGAACACGTACTCACCCAGGCCGTGCCCCTGTGGCATTTTGTTATCGGTAAGTTTCTGGGCTGCCTGTTCCTACTGGGGCTTGCCCTACTGATTACCCTGCTGCTGCCCGTCACGGTGGCGTTACTGGGTGACCTGGACTGGGGGCCTGTGTGGGCCGGCTATCTCGCCACCCTATTGCTGGGCGCGGCCTACCTCAGCATGGGCCTGTTTGTTTCTGCACGCAGCGACAACCCCATCGTTAGCCTGATTTCCGCCTCGGCACTGTGTGGATGTTTTTACCTCATTGGCAGCCCAATCATTACCGGCCTGTTCAGCAATGCCACCGCCGATTGGCTGACACTGCTCGGCACTGGCAGCCGTTTTGAGTCCATTACCCGCGGCGTCATCGATTTTCGCGATCTCTACTACTACCTGAGTATTGTGGCGGTCTTTTTAACCTTGAATACACTGGTTCTCGAACGCGAACGTTGGATATCTCAGGGACGTCGGCCACAACACCGGCACTGGCATTTTGTTACGGGGCTGTTGATTGCCAATGCACTTGGCGCCAACTTGTGGCTTGGGCAAATAACCGCCCTGCGTGTGGATGTGACCGAAGGTCAGCAGTATTCCATTTCCGACGCCACCCGCAATTACCTGCAACAGCTCCAGGAACCCCTACTCATTCGCGGCTACTTCAGTAGCAAAACTCATCCTCTGCTGGCGCCCCTGGTTCCGCAAATGCGCGATTTGATTCGCGAATACGAAATTGCCGGCCAGGGCCGCGTGCGCATTGAATTTATCGACCCGCTGTCGGCACCGGAACTCGAGCAAGAGGCCAACCAAAAATACGCCATTCAGCCGGTGCCTTTTCAAGTGGCCGATCGCTACCAATCGTCTATTGTCAGCAGCTACTTCAATATTTTGGTGGCCTATGGCGACGAGCACCAGGTGTTGGGCTTTCGCGACTTGATCGAAGTGCAGGCCCGCTCAGAGTCCGATCTGAATGTGCAGCTACGCAATCCCGAACACGACCTGACGCGCGCCATCAAAAAAGTTTTGCACAGCTACCAGGCGGGCGGCAATTTGTTTGACACCGTAAAAGGCACGCTGACCTTTAACGGCTATATCTCTGCCGATCAAAAACTGCCCGCCCAACTGGTGGAGTTCCGCTCCACCATGAACGAAGTCCTGGCTGAATTTAGCCGCCAGGCAGATGGGCGACTAACGGTTAAGGTGGAAGATCCAGAGGCGGGTGACGGTGCAGTGGGACAACACATTGCCGAAACCTACGGCTTTCGCCCCATGGCCACCAGCCTGCTGAGCAGCGACACCTTTTACTATTACATGACTCTGGCACAAGGCGATCAAGTGGTGCAACTACCGCTCGACGATTTGAGCGAGGACAGCTTTAAGCGCAATATCGAAGCCGGCATTAAACGCTTTGCCACCGGCTTCACCAAAACGGTGGCGGTGGTGGCACCCAACGCCTCACCCTATGGCGGCAGGGGCGCAAGCTTTAACCGGCTCGAGCAATTTCTGGGCGCTGAACTCAACATTCAGCGCGAGGATCTCAGCGACGGTACCGTCAGCGGTCAGGCCGACTTGCTGCTGCTACTGGCACCGGAGAATCTGGATAAAAAATCGCTGTTTGCGGTGGACCAGTTCCTGATGCAAGGCGGGACTGTCATTGCCGCCACGTCGCCCTACTCGGCCAATCTGTCCAGCCGGAGTCTGAACTTGCGCGAACTAGACAGTGGCCTGCAGGACTGGCTGACGCACCACGGCTTAACGATCGATAAACAATTGGTGCTCGACCCGCAAAACAGCGCATTCCCGGTACCGGTCACGCGCAATTTGGGCGGCTTTCAAATTCAGGACATGCGCCTGTTGGACTACCCCTACTTTCCCGATCTGCGGGCAGAGGAGCTGAATCAAACGCACCCCATGACGCGCGCTTTGGGACAATTGACCCTCGCCTGGGCATCGCCAATTCGTCTCGACGCGGACGCCAATGCCGAGCGCAAGGTCACCGAGTTGCTGCACTCCTCGGCCAGCGCGGGGCTATCCAACTCAATGGACATCATGCCTAAACTGGATGCCCAGGGCCTGAACCTGCTGCAACCGGAAAGGGACATCGGCCGACACCTGTTGGGGGTCGCGAGCGAAGGACGGTTTACCTCCTACTTTGCCGATCAGACCTCGCCGCTCCTCGAGGACAAGTCCGCCGACACCAGCGCCACTGACGACGAATCAGACGCTTCCACAGAGGACGCGCCTGTTATCGGCCGCGTGATCGACAAGTCACCGGCCTCTGCGCGGATTATTTTGTTTGCCTCTAACGATTTTCTCAGGGATCAGATTCTCACACTGGCAGGCAGCGCAGCCCAGAGCGACTACCTCAACAGCCTGCAATTGGCGGCCAATGCCGTCGACTGGTCGTTAGAGGATGCGGGCCTCATGAGCATTCGATCGCGCGGCCACTTCAACCGCACACTGCCGCCCATTGATCAGTCCACCCAGGAGCTGTGGGAATACGCTAACTACCTGCTGGCGGCACTGGCATTGGCGCTTATAGCCTTGCTGGCACATCAGCGCAAACGGGCGAAAACCCGCGCATATCAACTATTGCTGACCCACTGACAGGAGGGCCAAATGAAAAAGTTTCCACAACTCCTGAGCGGCCTGCTAGTGCTGCAGTTACTCCTAGCCTCAGGCTTATTCTGGCTGCAGCAACCCGCCGAAACTGCGGCGCCCAGGCCTTTGCTAGCCGACGCCGCAAGCATCGACAAAATTGTGATCAAAGACGGTGAGCTGAGCACGACTTTGGTGAAAAAGGCGGGTCGATGGCAATTACCAATGCTGGATGACTTGCCAGCCGACGCTGGCAAAATTGACACGGCGCTGTCGAGCTTGCAACAACAGCAAACTCAACACCCGATCACCACACAGACCAACAGCCACGAGCGCTTTGCCGTCACGGAAGCCGCCGCTGAACGCCAGCTTACGCTGTATCGGGGCGACGAGCCAGTGACCGAGCTACTACTGGGCGATTCGGCGGGCCTACGTCAATTGCATGTGCGTCGCGCAAACGAAGATGCGGTGTATGCAGTACAGCTAAGCCACTACGACTTTCCCGGTGAAAGCAGCCAATGGCTGGATCGAAAACTGCTGGCCGCCGACCAGCCGTTGGAAATTTCTAGCGTCGACTTCACACTCAAAAAAGCGCAGGATCGCTGGCAGCTCGACACTCAGTCGGAAGCGGCAGAAAAGCTGACACTGGACTCGGGTAAAGCTAATGCACTGGCTACGGCCATCAGCCAATTGCGCGTGCAGGCACCCGCCGATATCGCCAAGTTGGAAAACCCCAAAACCTTGGACGTTAAAGTGGAGGGTAAAGCCGAGCCCTTGCGCTATAAATTCGCTGAACTCGAAGGGCGCCACTATGTGATGCGTGAAGACATTGGCAGGGTGTTCGAACTCAGCGCCTACGATTACGGACGGCTGAATATCGAGGCGGTCACCGATTTATTGGTACAACAGACCGCCGACGATAGCGAGGAGAGTACCGATACGCTGAGCAGTAAGCCGACTGAGTCAGGCGAAGCGCCCTCGGCAGGACGCTCCTAATCCCTGCTCGACACAAGAGCCCCGCAATGCGGGGCTTTTCTATATTCTCAAGAAATAACGTAACGAATTTTTCTAGCAAAATTTTCTAGCGCGCTTGCCCCCAACCCACCTTGAAATTCGTTATTGCCACCCTATCTACACAGTGTAGGCGGCAGGGCTGAACAGCCTGTTGACTACACACGTTGTTTTTCACATGTATCGCTTATAGTGAGGGTATATTATGAATGCAATCGACTTAACACCGCTCTACCGGAACAGCATCGGCTTCGACCGACTGGCATCGCTGCTCGACAGCGCACTGAGCGCCGATGCAGTGACCTCCGGCTATCCGCCTTACAATATCGAAGAGCTGGAAGAAAACCACTACGGTATTACCCTTGCCGTGGCCGGCTTTGAAGAAAGCGAACTCGATATTACCGTCGAGAAAGGGGTTTTAACCGTTCGCGGTAAAAAGGCCAAAGAGGAAAATCGCAAATATCTCCACCAGGGCATTGCCAATCGCGCCTTTGAACGCAAGTTCAATCTAGCTGATTACGTCCAGGTAACGGGCGCGGATCTGACCAATGGGCTGCTCACCATCAGCTTGGTGAAAGAAGTGCCCGAGGCAATGAAACCCCGGACCATTGCTATCAACAAACACAGCAATGTGTTGGAGCACAAGTCCGACAGCAAGCAGGAAAAAGCTGCCTGATGTAGAGGCCTGGGCCGCAAGGGCCCAGGCCCGTTTAATCCCTTACGGTAGCCTCGCCTGTTTTGCACAGCACACCTGAAGGAGTTATGCGATGAACTTACAAAGATTGAACCCACTCAATTGGTTTAAAAGAGACCACGTAGCGGCCGTAAAGCCACACGCGGCAAGCGGCCAACCGGATGCTTACACGCCAAACCAGCAAGCCGTTTGGCCCGTCGCCTGGCAACCGCTGGAAGAGCTACAGTGTGCTTTTGACCGCTTCTTCGACAAGCTGTTTGGCACCGCGCATTGGCCCACCACGCCGCCCAGTGCGCTGGACTCGAGACAGTTAGCGACCACAGATCTGACTAGCCGTACAGATCGCTACCAGCTGTCACTTGCGGTTCCCGGTTTCGACGCAGGTGATCTCGATGTCCAGGTGGAGGGCAATACACTGCTTGTCAGTGGGCGCGTACAACAAGAATCTGCGCACTCACTGCAACTGGGCCAGTGCATCAGCTACCGCCAGGCACAGTTTGTCCGCCGTTTTCCCTTGCCTCAAGATGTCGACACTGGGGCCATAAGCGCACATTTCGCACAGGGAAATCTCCAGGTCATTCTGCCCAGGCGCGCTAACCAAGCGCACCGTATCAACCGAATACCCATTATTCATTAGTGCAACTGGACCCGGTGATCGGCCGGGTCCCCAGCCATCATCGCCGATTGGACGTTTTGCTATGCGTTTTTGCTTGCCACACCTTTCGTTAATCGCCGGCCTGTTGTGGCAAACCTTAGCCCTGGGTGCGCTGCCAAATACCGCAGCGGAGGGCAAGCCGTTTCCCTCGCTGGCGCCTATGTTGCAATCGGTAAACCCTGCGGTGGTCAACATCGCCACCTATTCCACGCAGCAATACAGCTATAACCCGCTGCTGAACGATCCATTTTTTCGGCATTTTTTTAACGTACCCAAGCAACCCGAGCGCCAGCGAAAGCGACAGCAAAGCGCTGGCTCCGGCGTTATTGTGGATGCCGAGTACGGCATCATCATCACCAATTTTCACGTCATAAAAGACGCCGACCAAATTCAAGTATCGCTGGCCGATGGCCGGAGCTTTGCCGCGACCCTGCGCGGCACTGATCCGGATTTGGATATTGCTGTATTACAAATTGACGCCAATGCACTGGTGGCCGTGAGTACGCGGCTGCGCCACAAACTGGAAGTAGGCGATTTTGTAGTGGCCATAGGCAATCCCTTTGGCCTGGGCCAAACAGTCACAACGGGCATTGTTAGCGCACTGGGGCGCAGCGGCCTTGGCATCGAAGGCTACGAAAATTTTATTCAAACGGACGCCTCGATCAATCCTGGCAACTCGGGCGGGGCGCTAGTCAATTTAGCGGGCGAATTGGTAGGCATCAATACCGCCATCATTGCACCGGCTGGTGGCAACGTTGGGATAGGCTTTGCAATCCCCACAAAAATGGCCATGGCAAGCATGCGTCAAATATTGCAACACGGCAAAGTGACACGCGGGGAACTGGGCATTAAATTACAAGATATCAGCCCCGACTTACGGGACGCCTTTCAGTTGGCACCGGGGCAAAAAGGCGTATTAGTTACCGAGGTGCCCCAACGCTCTAGCGGTCACCAAGCGGGCTTAAAAGTAGGCGATATTATTCAGGCCGTGGACGGAGAGCCCACGCACAGCAGCGCCCAACTACTCAGTCAGCTGGCCATCAAGGCCGTGGGTGAATTCGCCCAGCTACAGGTGTTGCGCGACGGCCGCAGGCTCACGCTGCAGGCACAAATGGCACTGCCACAGCTGGCCAACACAGATGCCGGAAAAATTCATCCGCTGTTACGCGGCCTGCAGCTGGAGCCAACGGCCGATAATCACGGCGTCTGGATCACCGCCATGGCCAGTAATTCCCTGGCGGCCTACCGGGGCCTCCGGCCGGGCGATGTAATCATTGCCGCCAATAAACAGCGCATTGGCACCCTATCGGATTTAGCCGAGGCAGCGCGCACCAACCGCCAACACCTATTGCTGCAAATTCTGCGCAATGGCCGCAGCTACTATGTGCAACTGCACTAGCGCATTAGATAGGACCATATCTACATACAGGTTAGCTAGAGCGTCTCGGCGTAAGGTGCCAGAACAACATCGTACACCTGCGCCTGGCGAGCGGCATCTGCAAGTGCAACGTAAGTCCGCGCATGGGGTTTGGCATGGGCGCGAATCACCACGCCGGCCTTGGGGTTTTCGGCGTGCAAACGCGCAATATTGGCGCGCACCGCGCTCACATCCACCCTGCGCTGGGCCATCCAGATATCGTTATTGGCTTTAACGTCTATCACTATCGCTGGCGCATCGCTGCGATCAGGCGTGCTCGGCGGCGGTAGTTGAGTATTGATGACGGACTCCTTAACGAAGGCCGCCGTCACCACAAAGAAAATCAGCATGATAAATACAACGTCGAGCATTGGCGTCAGATCAATGTGAGATTCGGATTCCACAGTTGGGTATTTTCTGGACAAGAAACTTTCCTCCGGCGAAACGCGCGCCACACACCTGGTCGGTACTCACACCTACAAAGCAGTACAGGCCCCGTGATTAGCGCTTGGCAAGATGAAGGTAGATATCTGAACGATCAGCGCTCGCGCTGACAACACAGATACGTTCAAGCGTTAGCCTCAACTGGCTACGTTTTCAGTATAGTTCGCCGTCACCGACACCAGGCAAGAATTTTCTGCGCCAAGGCCTGCGGTTGCTCGAGCGGCAACATATGTCCACAGCCCGATATCAGTGTTTGGGATACCTTGGGGTTGCGCTGTTCAAGCGCCGCCACCCAGGCGCGATCGACCAGCTGATCTCGATCGCCATAGCAGTACACAATGGGGATAGACAGCATGGCCAGCGGGTCTAGCAAATCGCTGCGCCCACTGGTTACTGTTAACTGGTTAATAAGATTTTCCACACCCAGGCACTTATCCATGGCCCGCATACATTCTGCAATTGCTACACGCCACAGATTTTCTGGCGCCACCATTTGAGCGATTTTACTGTCGTGTAATCCGCGGTAGCCAAAGCGTTTAATGGCGTGCAAAAGCTGTTGTCGCTGTCTGACTTCAGCACTGGGAAGCGCACAACCACTGTTGGCGCAAATCATCAAGCGCTCAATACGCGCCGGCTGGGCGACAGCCAGCGATGCAGCCAAGTAGCCGCCCAGAGAAAACCCAAATAACTTCACAGGGTGATCCGGCAGCTGATCTAGTAATTGCGCCACAGCATGGGTGAGCGAACTGGCCATAGGAATGGAGAGGTGTACACAATTCAGTTCAGTTAATTCCGGCCAAAGCCACTGCCACAATTGTTCGTTGCACTGGGTGCCAGGAATAAAATAAACGGTGTCTGCGCGCATGACTATTCGACCGTCAACTGAATATTTAGCAAGAGGGACGCAAATAGTGTCACACTTGTTGCTGGCCGGCTATACCTCGCGCCGCATGTGTTGCGCAATGGAATCCATATGCTTGCCCATCTCGCGCAATGCCGCCAGGGAGTCCTGCTCGACTTGCTGCGTGGCGTGACTAAAACGTTTCGCCAGCTCTCGACCCGGGCCGTCAAGATAGCTGACCACCTCCATTTTGCCGAGATGTGCCTGTACAGCCGCGTGATCAATTTGCGTTTTGGCGTTTCGCGCGCTGCGCTGTGCGAAGGCGTCCATGGCTTTACTGCCGGCATCCCAGGCTGTTTTAACTTCCATTACAGCAAGATGTGCCTGCAACCTTGCCTCATCTCCTGCGTGCGAGAGGTTTTCAGTGGCCTCATCCAGGCGCGAATCCAAACCCGATAATTTTCGACCAGCAGTTTGCCAAAGCGACGCTACCGCGTCATCGGCATGTTGAAACTGCTCTTTCATTGCGCCCAATAAATCTGCTAATTTCTTGCGCGTGTTTTTAGCCTCTTCGTTCAATGCATCGCTCATAGCGCCTTCCTTCTTTGGATAACCGTTGGATGGCAGCCCCCAGCAGGAAGCCGCTTGAAAGCTTAACGCTAGCAGGCGAGCAATGTGAAACATTGAGGTATATCAATTAGTGATCAAAAGATGGCTGCTAAAAGGAAGAAACACAATTATCGACTGCCGCCGCACCCCTAACGTACAATTTGCGGCCTTTTTAGTTCGACGCCGGCGCCCTTATCATGACAAGCGACAAGCTCACCCCCTACACCTGCGAACAGCAACTGTACCAGGCTTCGGTGCCGGTTTTTCAACGCTACCTGCAGCAACTTGGCCACATAGTCCGCAAACTGCAAAGCGCGTCGACAGACCCACATCGAACCAAGGCCCTGCTCTCTGCGACACTGGCCCCTCACATGTTTGACGTGGCGCAACAAATCACCACAGCGGCGAGCTTTGCCCTGCGCGCCTGTTATCCGCTCGCGGGCCAACCGGTTCCGGCGCTCGCACACGATTTGAAGGATGTCGCCTCGCTGCTGGGGTGGTTGGCGCACTGCCAGCGCGCCCTGGCACAATTAGCCCAAACTGATTTCGACGCAACGCGCAGGATAGAAACACAGGCGGGCGAGGCCCAACTGTCGCTGTCGGCGCACGAGTACCTACAGCACTACGCACTGCCAAACTTTTTATTTCACGTGTCCATGGTCTATGCCATTTTGCGACGCGAAGGCGTGCCCTTGAGCAAGGGCGATTTTGACGGCTTTCACCGCTACGCCCCAGATTTTCACTTTGTTTAGGTGGTTGCGGTAGCCGGTGCTTTGAGTATCCGGTGCGCAGCCTGTAAATGCTCTGCGGCCTCTCGGCCCAACGCCGTCAAATAGCCCCCATCCACATGGTCTACCAGGCCTTTTTCAAACAGGCGCCGCGCGGCGGCAATGGACTGGGGCGAGGCCTGGCTATGTACTTTTAAACCCGCCAGGGAACTGCTGAGGTCAAACTGTAACAGTAAATTAAATTCGTCCTGCAATTGTGCCGATAGCGCCATGGTTAACCTCTATGTGTCTGTTGTTATGGCCTGACAGTAGCAGCCTTGCGCGCAGCTGACCAGCCACCCCTTGAACCCAAGGGCTATCGCAAGCTAGCCTTAAGCTGAAAATAACGGCGAATCGGTATTGACTCGCCCCACCTTGCGCAAATCACCTCGCACATGTAATCGGAGGCCTAGATGCCCTATTCCACCCAAAATTGGTGCCAGCGCCCGCTGTTGGCCATTCTGTTGTTCGCGCTCGCCCTACCAGGCTTGGCCGAGCCTAGCGACTCTGCAAAACTGCGCCAGCAACTCGACGCCTTTTTACAGGGCGCCAGTACCAATGACCGAGCCAGCCACGATAACTTTTGGGCAGATGACCTGATTTACACCAGCTCCAGCGGCCAGCGATTTGGCAAAGCGACACTGATGGCAGGTCTATCCGCCGCGCCAGAGAACTCAGCGGTTGCCGTTACACACCGCTATTGGGCCGAAGATGTCACCATCAACATGTATGGTAAAACCGCCGTCGTGGCCTTTCGCTTAATGGGCGAAACAAACGACAACGGCAAGGTGAGCCGCCAGGCTTACTACAACACGGGCACCTTTGCGAAACGGGATGGCCAGTGGCGGGCTGTGGCGTGGCAGGCCACCAAGATTCCCACCAGTAACCCAGAGTAACTCGCCTATCGTGGGCTCGCCCAAGGCGCCAATCTGACCGGGCTAGCCGTTGCCCGCCATCAGCACCTTTTCCACATCGGATAATTTACTGGCCTTGCCTTCGTTATTGAGCAATTCATCAAGGGTCAGCTGATAGCTGGGGGCAAACACTTTGAGGAAGTAGTTCACCTCTGGCAACTGGTAGGCGGACAAACGCTCGGCAATGTCCTCGGCCGCTTTACTGAACTCCTGATTGCCCGTTGCCAGCTCTGCCTGACATTTCAAATAGGCCGACAAGGTATCCGCCGCCTTGATCAACTGACGGTGCTCCGCAGGCAGGCGCGACTCCAACATGAAGTTGGCGAAGTCCTCGCGCAGGACCTCGGGCAACAGCGCCACCAGCTCTTGCTCGGCTTCGTGCTCAATGGCCTTGTAGGCCTGCTGAATCGCGGCGGAGTGGTATTTAATGGGCGACGGCATATCGCCAGTAATGACTTCGCTGCAGTCGTGGTACAGCGCTGCAGTGGCAATGGCCTGGGCATCTACGTTGCCACCATAGACGCGGTTGCGGATGATACCCAGCGCGTGGGCAATGGCAGAGACCTCCCAGCTGTGCTCCATCACATTTTCCGCTATGGCGTTGCGCTTTAATCCCCAGCGCACAATCCAGCGAATTTTGCTGATATAGGCAAAAAAATGGCTTCGCTTAAACACTGTATATTCCTCCAGTAAAAACGCCATTGTAGGCGCCCTGGCGGCAATTGAGAAGTGCCCGTCGCGTCGCTCAAAAAATGATCAACAGCTTGGTATTTGCTGATCTCAATACCTGTGCACAGACACCATGCCGCGGCTAAAGCGGCAATGCGCGGGACACCCACTGCAGCAATCCGACGCGCAATTAAAATGGTGACCAAACTTCAGCTTTGATTCAGCTTTAGGCCCATAGACTGGCCGCCACAGACATCAATTAGTGGAAAAAACATGAATCAGCGACCTTGGGCTTTATATTTCAATGTGATTACTTTCAGTGTTGTGGCCATTTGTGTGCTGTTGGGTGGCTGCGCAGCCGAGCGCGCACCTATCGCTACGGCATCCCCTGCTGCGGAGTCGGTCTACACACGCCAACACCCGGTGTTTGGCGAGCAGCGTATCGTCATCTTTGGCGTGAGTGCCGCCGCAGTACCAAGGTATTTACAATCGGAAAAACTGATTGCCGGGGCGGCCATTACGCACCTAAAACACGCCTTAAATCCCGGCGCCGATCACTGGCTGGGGATCGACCAAACCCCCGACGGGGTGTTGACGGGCTACCCACTCACCTACCCCTCGGCCAACCACGCGAATCCAGCGGTAGCCTTCACGCCCTACCTCGCATTTGTCGCCGTCGATGCCAGTCAGCACCAAACCTTGCTGTTTCGCGCACCGGCCGAGCGGCATGTACAACTCATTCTGCGGGCCAGCCCCAAAGCCCCGTCAGACGAGCAATTTGGCCGTCAGGCAACAACCAATGCATTACCGGTTTTTGAGATAGTGGGGTACGCCGATACACCCTTTTTGTTTGGGGATGGCGAATTTGCCTTCGACGCCTAAACGAGCGCGCACTTTTCTCGAAGTGCCCTTAGATAAACGATTGGCTGCCAGGGCGCCGCCGGCTATCGCAAGCAATCATTGTGCAGTAGTAGCCAGCCCCAACTCCAACTTATCGAGCGCGGCAATACGAATGCGCTCGGGTCCACTGAAGTGATAATTCCGCAACTGGGCCAGTAAGGTCGGATCGGGAATTTCATCAGCAGCACCTTGCAGTGCTCGCAATTCAACTCGATAGGCCGCCACTCTCGCCTGCCAGTCCGCTCGCTGTCGATCGCGCGCCTGCAGGCGCGCAGCCGCCGCCTCGCCAAACTCGGCTCTGCGCGCCGACAAAACCGCCTGATCGTCGGCGAAGGACTGCAGCAGTAGATCGTCCGCGGCCACGGTTTCGGCCAGTTTATCGGCCGCCTCCGACTGGCGCACAGAGGCCGGCGCCTCGGCAGCCAGGCGCGCCAATTGTTCAGTGCGTTCGGCCGCCGAAAGGCTATCGTCGTTGGTAATTGCAAGCCGTGCTAAAAGGTAATCCTGTGTATCGTCTTCATCGCCAAATAATGCACGACTGTGTTCGTCACTGAAAAAAGTGGCACGCGCCTGGCGCTCGGCCACAATCAATTCTCGAACTGTGGTTAAGTTGAACGATGTACCACCAGACTGTTGTTCAAAATCATTTTTCAATACACCTTGATGGTTGCGAAATTGCACATAGGCAGACAACAATTGCAGCCCTTGCGCCTGAGCTGCGGGCGGCAATTGAGTTGTCAGATCGTGCTTGATCCGCGCAATCACATGCTCTAACGGCTCTTCGCCCAAGGCGGTCAGGTAGTATTCAAAAAGATTGCGCAATGCGCTATCAACCACCAACTGGCCATCGTCATCAAGCGTCAAGGGCGACGGCCGCGGCACATCCGCTAGCGAAACCGGCAAGGTGTTAATAAATGCCGTATAGGCAATGTCGGGCGCGCTGGCCTGCGCAACCACCTGCGCTAATTGCTCAGCGGAAGCCACCGGCTCTGCACCGGTGGCCAAGGGGGTTACCGCACTTGGCGAAGGCGCCGCAATTGGCGTGGCCTGGGGGCGCGTTAACCCGTGCACCCCCAATACCAACACCAACACCAGCAGTACAAAGACACACCCCCGCCAAGAAAACGCCATATCAATTCCACCTTGCTCGCATGCAGTCTTTAAAGTCCCGCCGCCTTCAACCGGCGCGCGTGCGACACATAAAGTTGCACAGGATTAGTGGACCAAAGACCGCGCAAGCCAAACATGCCGTTCACTTCGTCGGTGTGATTGAGCGTATAGTCATCGCGAATCACTTGGCCCATGTGCGAGGAACAACGCCCCACCAGGCCGTCGTTGGCCTCGCCAATCGACAGCCACGTCAGTCCCAACAATGCGTCGGCAGGGTCTAATACATTGGAATCAAACGCCGGCGTATAGGTACCGCTCCAGGAGTAATAGCGCACGCCATTGACTTTGCGGGGACCGTCGTTGACGGAGTAATCCTTCACGTAATTGGGCCACCACCAAGAACCAGCATTGTAGCTGGGCGTTTGTTTACAGCTTCCTTGACGCAAGCCCTGCGGGTGCATCGCATTAAAGGCCTTTGCCCCCTGGGTGTTTAAAGATTTCAGTGCACCCAGTGCATTCTGCTTTTGTGAACTGTCGCCCGATAGCGCGGCTAACAATGCACCTACAGCGTTACCGATCGCCATGGCCGGGCCTTCGAGCGGCGAATCTTTCAGTAAATCCGCCACAGGCGAGCCAAAATGTGGCGACCCCACCGAGGTGACTGATGCGACTAAATCCGGTCGCACAGAAGCCACGTAGCGCGCCGTTGGGCCGCCTTGTGAATGGCCGATCAAATTGACTTTCTGCGCTCCGGTGACCGCCAACAGGTTTTCCACATAGGCGAGCAGCTCTTCGCCGCGCGCTTCGTTGCTGGCAAAAGCTGTTACTTGTGGTGTGTAAACAGCGGTGGCACCCACAGAGCGCAACGCGCTTTTCACACCGTAAAAATAATCGGCGAGAATGCTGTCAAAACCTGAAAGGCCGTGTACGAGTACTATGGGATGCTGGGTATTGCCGGAGTTGTCGGCACTGTGCGCGGGAAGCGCGACTAATGCCGTTAGTGCGATGAGTGTGCATGAGGCAATTAGCCTGCAACTGAGGTTTCTCAGAGTCATAGCGGTGTCCTTTTGTATTATTATTTTTTTGCACATTGATACGCGCTGGCGCGCTCAAGGTGTCATTGCTCACCTCCTGTCAGCCTGTACCTCAACAACTTGCCGTGGTGTTTTCGCACTGCAGTTACTTCACCTATCGCCCACGTCGGCCGCAAGAAAGTGATGAAACAATAGCCATGACGTTCCTTGAACACAATTTCTCGGCGACAATTTTTGTGACGCTATAGTCACTGTTACCGAAAGAAACTGTGACCTACGAGTCAACTTCTCCGTGTTCCCAATCGATAAAAAATGTAACACTCTTACTCAAAAAAATAACGAGCAGATCTCACGGGAGTACCGATACTAACGCCGACACACGCCACAAAGTGCGCTCAAAAAACAGGGCCCGACTGGGCCCTGTGGCGGGGAAATACCACTAGCCGTAATTGTGCACCGGGGTGCCGGCCAGCGCGGCAATGTTTAATAGACCGCGCGCCGTAATAGTGGGAGAGACAATATGAGCCTTGTTACCCATGCCCATTAAAATGGGCCCTACTTCTAAACCGTCGGCACACACTTTTAGAATATTTCGCGCGGCGCTGGCGGCATCGGCATTGGCAAACACCAACACATTGGCCGGCTCGCTGAAGCGCGCATGGGGGAATATTCGCTCGCGCAATTCTGGGTCCAGCGCGACATCCAACGTCATTTCGCCCTCGTAGCCGAAATCCAGTGTTTGCGCATCCAGAAGCGCAATGGCTGCGCGCATGGTGTCGCCGGACTTAGATTGCATGTTGCCAAACTGCGACTGCGAGCAAAGCGCTATGCGAGGAGTTAAACCAAAGCGGCGAACGTGGCGGGCCGCGGCAATCACGATATCGGCCACCTGCGCCGGCGTAGGCTCGGGAAATACATGGGTATCGGCAATAAATAACGGGCCTTTTTCCTGCAACATAAGCGACAGCGCACCCACTGGACGCAGCTTATCTGTGCCCAGCACTTGTTGCACATAATTCAAGTGCCACAGGTACTGACCAAAGGTACCGCAGATCATGCTGTCGGCGTCACCACGCTGCACAGCCACCGCGGCGATGGCGGTGGCATTAGTGCGCATAATTACCTTTGCCAAGTCCGGGGTTACGCCCTTGCGTTGCATCAAACGGTGATAGCTGGCCCAGTAATCGCTGTAGCGCTCGTCGTGCTCGGGATTGATAAGTTCAAAATCCCGGCCCGGTTTAATGTGCATGCCAAAGCGTTCCAGGCGACTTTCGACCACTTCGGGACGCCCGATCAAAATCGGCTTGTGGTTCATCTCCTCGGTGATGGCCTGTGCAGCGCGCAACACGCGCTCGTCTTCACCCTCGGCAAAAATAATCCGCCGCACGGCACTGCGCGCGACATCAAATACCGGGCGCATGATCAATGCGGATTTAAACACCGAGCGATTTAACGTCTCTTTGTAGGCATTGAGATCGTCGATGGGACGCGCCGCCACACCGGTTTCCATGGCCGCCTTGGCCACCGCGCAGGCCACCGTCGCCAGCAGGCGCGGATCGAAAGGTTTTGGAATCAGATACTCGGGGCCAAACTTCAGGTTTTCACCTTTATAAGCGGCGGCGGCTTCGGCGCTGGTGGAGGCACGCGCGAGCGCCGCAATACCTTCGACGCAGCCAATTTCCATGGCGTCGTTAATTTCTGTGGCGCCAACATCCAACGCGCCGCGAAAAATAAACGGAAAGCACAAAACGTTGTTGACCTGATTCGGAAAATCCGAGCGACCAGTGGCAATAATGGCGTCGGGACTGGCCTCGCGCGCCAGATCGGGCATGATTTCGGGCGTGGGGTTGGCCAGCGCGAAAATAATAGGACGGGGCGCCATTTTTTTCACCATGGCAGGCGTTAGTACACCGGGCCCAGACAGCCCCAAAAAGAGATCCGCGCCGCCTATCACATCGTCCAGGGTGCGCAGCTCGCTGGCCTGGGCAAAGGCCGCTTTTTGCTCGGTCATTTGGCTGGTGCGCCCTTCATAGACCAGGCCATCGATATCGCACAGCCAGATATTTTCGCGCTTCACGCCCAGCTTGACCAACATGTTCAGGCATGCAATGCCCGCCGCGCCACCGCCGGTCGATACCACCTTGATGTCTTCAAACGCTTTTTCCGCCACAAACAACGCATTGGTTACAGCAGCGCCTACCACAATGGCGGTACCGTGTTGATCGTCGTGGAAGACCGGGATGTTCATGCGCTCGCGGCATAATTTTTCGACGACAAAACAGTCAGGCGCCTTGATGTCTTCTAGGTTGATCGCGCCGAACGTGGGCTCGAGTGCCGTGACAATATCCGCCAGTTTTTCTGGGTCCGATTCATTCACCTCAATATCGAAGCAATCGATATTGGCGAACTTTTTAAACAATACCGCCTTGCCCTCCATAATGGGCTTGGACGCCAGCGGGCCAATATTGCCAAGCCCCAGCGCAGCAGACCCGTTGCTCACCACGGCCACCAAATTGCCGCGGGCGGTATACTTTGCCGCCGCCGCCGGATCGGCCACAATTTCCATGCACGCCTCGGCGACACCGGGCGAATAGGCGCGCGCTAAGTCGCGGCCATTGGCCAAGGGTTTGGTGGCGCGAATTTCCAGTTTGCCGGGTTTAGGAAATTCGTGGTAATCCAGCGCCGGGTGGCGGCTGGGTGACTGACGATCATCTGACATGAAAACCTCTGGTATGCAATCGCTTTAGCGCCTTTGAATGGGCGCCGTACTGGCGTCTTTGGTCGGCCGTAAAGCCCTACAGAATAGCATTGACTGGCGCCCGCTCCTAACCCCAAGAGGTACCTGAAATGGGCCACATGGCCAAGGGATATGGGTCCAGTTTGGCGCCCGTGTCGCCCGGGTGTAATTACGGGTCGCAGCCGCGTATCAGGCAGACCCAAAGCGCAGCGGGTTTTGGGCCGCAGTCCAGGGCGGGTACTTTTGCATGGCGGCGGCAAACAGATCGGACGCCAGCCAGTCCGATAACCACCCGCGCAAGTGCGGATAGGGGCTGACGTCAAACCAAGTGCGATCCACGTGGGCAAATTGGCGCACAAAAGGAAAAACGGCCAAATCAATGGCGCTTGGCCGAGCGCCTGTTAAGTAGCCACCGCTATCACTCAAACGATCTTCTAATTGTTGTAGAAACAACTCACCCTGTTGCCGGTAGTAGCTGTGCGACTGTTCTGGGTAGCGATCGGCGTATTTGTAGCGATCCAGCCAGGGTTTAAATTCCGCGTCGTTGGCGTCCACCCACTGCAGTGTCCGCTCGGTGACCGAACAAAACATAGGGTGCTGTGGGTGATGACGGGCCACCCAGGTCAGAATATCGCGACTTTCCTCCAACACCTCTCCACTAGTCAGCACCAGTACCGGCACCGTGGCTTTGGGCGACACCTGCACGAGCGCCTCGGGCTTGGCGCGCAACAGTACTTCGCGCAATTCCACAGTCACACCCGCGGCCAATAACGCCAATCGGGCGCGCATGGCGTAGGGACAACGTCGGAACGAATACAAAACAGGCAATGTCATAAATAATTCGCAGGGCAGAGTGCACAGTCAGCAGCCATTGTAACGGCCCTTCCACGGCGGCAACAACGCTAGGGCTGGTGACGCACGGGTCTTGCGAGCGCATCGCTCACCAGGCGCACGAGATCGGTGGGAAGCTGACGGTGTAGACGGTAGTTATCCAATGCGGCTTTCACCGAGGGCCGCAAGGCGTGCGCAATGGCCTCCCCAAGATCCGGTAACTTGTGCAACCAGATTGCCAGTCCCTGGGCGTGCAGTCGCGCCGCGTGATCAAACTGGTCGTAATCGACCGGGTATACCACCGAGGGAATGGCTCGTTGCAAGCAGTGATACATAATACCTGCGCCACCGTGATGTACGACCAAATCGTAACTTGCCAGGTGTTCGGCATAATTGACATATGCTAAACGCACACATCGCCCCTTGGCGTCGGCACGTTCAGCTGGTGCGTCAGCGGCGCGACCTTCGGTAAAATGGATCTGCCAACCACGTAACGCCGGCGCCAGTTGCACTAGCTGCTGCCAAACCGCAACTTTGTGCCAGTGCAAGTGCGTACCCAGTGTCACTAGCATATGGCGCTGTCCCGGTACAAAGGGCGGCGGCGCGCACGTCTGTGGTGGCGTATACAATTGTGGCCCAATAAACGCGCAGGCGGCGGGCCAAGTGCGCGGAAATTCAAAGGCTCTATCGCCCAAACACAAAATGCGCTCGGGCGAATAAATGGTTTCAGTGCCATCTGGCCGATACACTTGCGTTACACCCAAACGTTGGATTGCGCGCCGACACAGAAAAAATACCGTGCGTTTAAAAAACCGCACCAGCCGACGCCCAAGCCAGTTGCGCAGGCGACCAAGCGCGTGCTGCGCGGGTGCCCAGCCGCCCAAATACGCGGGCGGACCATCCACACATTCTAAAACGCAGGGCGACGGCAAACTTGTCCACCAGCGCAGCCCCTGGCGCGCCGCAATCGGGCCCACTGGCGCCAGCGTAAAATCGGCAATTAATAAATCCACCTGCCGGTGCCGATACAGCGCCTCCAACTGCTCGGCCAAGGCCGCAAACATCCCCATGACCTGGCTAAATTGGCGCGCCAATTTGTGTGGCGCGGCTTTGATTGCATAGGGCGGATTCACCACGGCCATCAGAGCCTCGTCGTCTATGGCGGTCAATAGCTGGCAGGCCAAGCCCGCCGCGCGAATATCTGCCTCCGCCGCCGGCGTCGACAAAATGCATACGTCAAAACCGGCGCGCGACAGTTGCCGGCCCATGGCCAACACCGGGTGTAAATGCCCTTTAAAAGGCGGCGCTAATAAATCCACGCGGGCGACCATGCGCATTCCCTATTGGTTCATTGATTGTTACTGCCAAGCGATGCCTGCCATTGCCTCAGGGCCGCCACTGCAATCTCCAGCAAGGCATCACCGACTAAATAATCCATATGACCAGCATTAACTAGATGGTCGACCTCGCTGAAATACCAACGCGATAAACGGTCGCGTCGGCCCTGCACCAATGCCCCCTGCCAGGGCCCTCGCGCCTTGGCAACCGGACCATAGGCCAGCACCCACAGTTTGTGCCGATAGGCTTCAGGTAACTGCAGCGCATTCAACAGGGCCAACCCACAACTGCCCGCCAGAATTAACACCTGTGAATAGTGATCAAAACACTGCGTAACAGCGGGTCGGTGGATGAGCGCAAAATCTGACCGGCGGGCGGCCAAATACTGGCGCGTATTGGCCAGGCTTGCTCGCCACAAAGGCACAGTGCGATGGGGCGGTGTCTGGTGCGCGTACGGAAAGTTTGTGGCCACCAGCTCTGTGCCCGGACAGCGCGATTGCAAAGCTTTACCAAAAGCCAGTTGCTGAGGACTGAGCGCGCAGCAACCGGGATCACTTTGACCGGTGAGAAAGGCAATACCGACGGTCATAGGCCAGATACCCTCACTCGGTGCATGCGCGGCACCCGACACGCGCTCATCACAGCTTGGCGGGCAGCGCGTGAAAACAATCGCTGCGCTCAACGCGATAGCGCCGACTGCGCCAGCGTATGGTGCGGCTTATACAGGCGTGCAGGACATGCAAGGGCTGCAATCCCTCAGACAGCAGCGACACCCAAAAGTCCAGCGACTCGCCCTTTGGCTGATGGCTGCGCAATAGCCAATGGCGCACGACGAGCGTGAGCGAGACTGCCACCGCCGACACCCAACCAGGCGCACTAAGCGCAGCGACCAACAGCCCCCACAATAGCAAGGAGGGCAACCCGTACAGAATCAACATCGCGCTTCGTATGCGCAAATTCTTGCGGCTGAACAGCAATTGGGCAAACAGATACCAGCGGTGCATCTGCGAAAAGTAATCGGCCATGCCACCCAGCTGGGTTTGCAACTGTTGGCGATGGGGAAGCTGTGCAATGCGCCCCCCTTCCTGCATCACTTTTTCTGCCAGAGCCAGATCATCCGTTAAATGATGGGCAATGCTGGTGAAGCCGCCCCAGGCCAATAAGGTGTCGCGCGGGAATGCGTAACACATGCCATTGATGGTGACCGGCGCCATGTAGGGCAGCGTGGCCAGGTAAGTCATGGCGGCATTATTGTTTACGAAGGTCGCCAGTAGCCCGGAGGCAAAATTAGCCCCAGGCAAATAGTGTGGCAACCCAGTGGCCAAATCTGCATCGTCGAGCGCTCCTAATAGCGCGCGCAAGGTGGTGTCGGTCAATTGAGTATCGTCATCCAGCACCACCACCCAAGGCTCGGAACAGGCGTCCAACGCCGGCGCCAACTTAAATACCTTGGGGTTTATGCCCTCGGGCGCAGCATCAAAAAGACGCACGCTAATACGCACCAAACAGTGAGCCAATTGTAACTTCTGCGCAATCGCCTGCGCCACCAGATCGTCCTTGTCGATTAGCCAGTAAAAATGCACCAGGGGCAGGCGCTTAAGATTGTGTTCCAACATTTCAGGCAGCCCGGGGTCACCCGAGAGTATTGGTTGCAACAACGCCACCGTGCGAAGGTCGCCGTCAAAATGCCGCACCTTAAACTGACGCCCGTAGGCGTGCGCACTGTACGACTTTGCCACCAGCAACAGCAGGTAAAGTAGGCACAGGACGGCACTAATCATCGTCGCGCTGACTCTCGATAAACTCTGTCACTCCGGCCGCCAGCGAGACGGACGGCGGCCCAAAATCGGCAAGCATTTTACGCACATCAAAGGTTTTACTGTGCGCCAGGACACTGACGCCATAGCGAGTCAGCGGTGGCTCTCGGGTAATTCGAAAACAGCGATAGATGGCTTCTAAGGCGCCGGCAAGCCACATGGCGTGCTGCACTTTCAATCGCCGCGTGGGTGTGGGCAGCCCCAGACGCTGCAGAACATCCAGCAGCAATGCCTGAAACGCCACCGGCTCTGCATTGGTCAAATTGTACGCACCGGTAATGGCCGGCGTTAATGCTGCCTTAAGCAAATAGTCACAGAGAGTGGTAATGTAAATCAGATCGCCTACGGCTGGCCCCGCTGGGCTGTCAAATAGCGGCAGCCGACCGCGCTTGGCAGCAGCTAAAATTCGCGGAAATAATACCGTGTCACCGGGGCCAAAAATTGCTCTTGGCCGCAGAATGACACTGTCACCTTCGTAGTCGCCCACGCGCAATTCACCGGCATATTTACTGGCCGCATAGTCGTTAATAAAGTCGGGGCCGATGGGGCTCTGCTCCGTGATATTTAATTGGGGAGCATCGCGATAAAACACCGAGCTCGACGACACGTAAATTAACTTTGGCATACCGGACTGGCGACAAAAATTAATAACATTTTCCGTCGCTAGGATATTTTTCTCGCGAAATTCTCGAGCGCTGCCCCAGGGCGACACATGGGCCGCCGCGTGAATAACCACATCGGGCGTAAAATCCAGTGAAAATTCGCGCGTCAAGTCCAGTTGCGTACTGTTAGACCAAGGCATCGGTCGGCGCGCCACGCCGTGCAGCAGCAGATCCTCGCGTCCAGAAAAGCGCCGCATAAAGGCGCCGCCCACAAAGCCCGAGGCACCGGTGATGAGTATCCGCGTGGGCTGTTGTTTGTGATGTGTCATTGCGTTTGATCGCTCCTTGATTGCATCGAACTGGTGCAGGCTATGCCTTCGCCTAATGGCTGTAATAATTCAATGGCGGGTGCCGGTCGCCGCACGCAGGCCAGGCGCCGGTGCTTTTGCTGGAAGTCGTGCACACCAAGCGGACTAAATTCTAACTGTGGCAAGTTCAGCTCCAAACGATCAGCCAAATCAGCCAGGTGTTGGCGTACGCGCTGTACCGCCTGCGTCGGTTGATTGCTGCTATAGCAGACCTGCCAGACGGCGCCCCGCTGCTCAATACGGTATTGCGATAATCCACAGGACCACATCGCGCGCCGCACCACATCGGGAAAAACGGGCCGCCACAGGCCGGCTCGGTCGGGTAGCCAAAGGCTATCGTCGCAACGCCCCTCAATTTTCTCGATCACCGCCATGGCCGACCCGCATTCACAGGGCTGAGTGGACGCCACTAAAATGTCATCCAAGCGAAAGCGCACCATTGGCTGCGAGCGGCGGCGCAGATCCGTAATAATCGGCACAAATCGCCCGCTGTCTTCATCCAACCACTGCCTTTCAATGATGGCAATATCCTCGTTTAAATGCAGGCGCCCCTGTGCACAGGTCGATGCTAAATAACCTTCGGTACACTGATAGATTTCAGACACCGGAACATTAAAGTGCTGAGTTACCCGAGCTTTGACATCCGGCTCAAGCACTTCCGCCACCGAGATAATTTTATGCGGTGCAATAGCGATACCCGTATCGGCCAGTGCACCGAGCACCTGCGCGGGCGCAATCAATACATCCGGCAAGAAATCCACCAAGGCGGCTGCAAGCGCCGTTAAAGGTTGGCGCAAATCAAAAAAACGAAAGCGAATAAAATAGCCCTGTGACGACTGGTAAAGTGCATTGTTAGCGCGCAAAACCAGCGCCACCTTCTGCGGCCGCCAACGCCAGGGTAAGTTTTTCGCAATGATATAACCCGCCCACTCGGCCCGCTCCTGCGGCCGAGTAATAAAAATACCGCGCCGTCCGCTGGTGCCCGATGAAAAGCCCGCGGCTACATCGCCCTGCGCCCCTAAAGGCGGCACTACCCCCGAGCTTTCAGCGGCTTGCGCCTGTCGTTCGCAGGCCGCCAAGCTCAATCCCACGGTATTGATCTGGTCAAAACTGGCCAACATCTGTGCTTTGTCTATTACAGGAAATTGCGTCAATGAATACGCTGCCACGACCCGATAATACGGGCTGCGGCTTAACACCCGCTTAACCAAACGCCGAAACCCTTGGCGTTGGATGCGTTGAATAGCGGTGCGCGTCAATCTTGCACTGCGCTTTCCGCGCCAGTAACCGCGTAAAAATGCAACTAAGCAGGCAAGGGAGTTAGTCAGTTTGCGCAACAAAAGCATCGTAACTTTTCTGGCAGTGTGCTGGAATGATCTGCAATTCGCGATTAGTACCGTATAGTTGCGCCAGCTCGCAAAGTGTTTGGTGATACTGCGCCTTGTCGCTCAAGATTAAGCCCGCCAGCCAGTGTGGTGCGCGCGACTCGGTGAACGCCGCGCGCGTCCAAGCCGCATCGCCCACTAAAAAAATCGCGTTACGCGCGCGCGCAAACAACAAGCCGTAGTGCCCGTGCGCGTGCCCCGGCAGCGATACCGCCAAATAGGCACCGTCGCCAAACACATCGTAGCCCTGCCGAAAAGGTGCCAAAGCAGCCGGCAGTGCAACGGCCAATTGATCTTCGATAAAGGTCACACGCCGATCAAAATCTGGAGGCAAGAGCGCAGGCAAATAGCCTTTCAAAAGCGCCGCCAATCGCGGCAAGCGCCTGAACGCCGCAAGTGCAGAACGCGAGCACAGGTAGCGCGCCGACGGAAAATCGAGCAGCCCGGCGATATGGTCTGCGTGAAAGTGCGAAATGAAGATGTGTTTGATGTCCTCCGGCGCAATACCACGACTAGCCAACTGCGCAAGCAATTGCTGCTTGTCGCACAGGTGCATGGGCGTTAGCCAGCGATAGCAGCGCTCGGGCATGGGCGCTGTAGCCGCAAGGAAATGTTTCGCATAGCCGGTATCAAATAGGACGTAGCCCTTAGTGGGGTGCTTTAACAAGCCCACTATGGCCGGGAACCGTTGCGCGCGCCAAGAGCCCCCGCGCACAACCACCGCCTCGGGGTGAAAACAGTGACCCACTTGCAGTAATTCAAAGCTCATAACTGCAATACCAAACCGCCCAGGCTTAAGCCGGCCGAAGTGCCCACCAACAGCACCCGATCGCCCGATTGGACGGGATAGTTGTGCAGCAAAGTGTGCAAAGCCGACGGTATCGACACGGCAATCTGATTGCCCCGCTCCGCCAACAGATTCACCACACGCTGGGGATCAAAACCGAATTTCTTAATTAAATGTTGCAGCGCCATACCGCTCGCTTGGTGCGGCACCACCCATTGCACGTCGGCCAAGGTCAGGCCGGCCCGCTCTAACAGTTGCGCACAAAACGGGTGAATAACCTGGCTGGTTTGCCGAAAAAGCGCGCGCCCTTGCATGCGAAACATGCCGTAGTCCTTGTAGTCTCCCGCCACTCGCGACGGGTGATACAAACTGCCGCCGCCTTTTATTTGGCACAGCTCACTGCCCTCGGGATAGGTGCGAAACAGCGATGCCAGAATGCCCACACCCGGCGTCTCGGCGGTCTGCACGATTAGCGCCACGGCACCGTCGCCAAACAGGCCGCCCACTTCCACATCGCGCCAGTCCAAGCCTACCGAAGCGACGTCGCTGGCAACAATGGCAATGCGTTGGTAGCGCCCACTGGCCAGTAAGCTAGCCGCTAAGTCCACGGCCAACAAGCTGCTGAGACAGGTCATATTGACATCGAAACCCGCCAGCGCGGGCGCGCCGCCGTATTGGGCAAGAATTTTTGCCGCATTGCAGGGAATCGCCTGCTCTTGGGTACCCGAGGCCGCAATCAGGCAGTCGATATCAGCCAAGTCCAAATCAGCTCGCGCCAAAGCCTCGTCTAACGCCTTGCGCGCCATCTGCGCGGCGCTCATTTGCCCCGCGTAGTAGCGGCTGGCAACACCCGTGCGCGCAAACACTGTGCCCGCCGGCAATGCGTGCTGCCTATCCAATTCTTCAGAGGTTACGCGCTGCTCGGGTAAATAGGTTGCCGACGCGACCACCCGCAGGGGGACACAGGGCCGGCTCAATTGTCAGGGCCTTGCCGCGCTGTGTCCGGTGTGAAATTCGGGCCCATGTTACGCCACTCCAATCGCCATTTGTTCCACGCAACTCTATCACGCCGCACCGCTTAACGGGGGCTTTGTGTGCTTTCCAGCGCCTGCCGGCACAGTTGCATCAACGCTTCTACGCTGGCTAGGCGCGAATAGTTGGGTCGCACAATAAACGCTATGCGCCGGTGTGGACCCGGCTCCTTCAAGTGCACGGCCGACAACTGATCGTTGTGCTCGATCAACGACTCTAGGGCCATGGCAGGCACCAGCGTGGAGCCCAACTTACCCACCACCATTTGTATCAAGGTATTTAAACTGGTGGCGCCAAAGCCGTGGTTGGCCGACTGTTCGCCCAGCTTGCAGGCCTCTAAAACGTGTTCTTTTAAGCAGTGCCCATCTTTCAACAACATTAACTTAGCCTGATCTAATTCATGGCTGGTTATTTCGCGCTGGTTATTTTTCACCTGACTTTTATGGGCCACCCAGTAAAAGTCCTCTGCCCAAAACTCAAAGGCAAGCAACCCCTCGTGGGGGAAAGGCAGCGCCAGCACGGCGGTGTCGATTTCACCGGCGCGCACTTTTTCCACCAATACATGGGATTGCTCCTCTACTACGGTCAGCGCAAAGGCCGGGTGATCTCGATTGAGTACCGGCAATATTCTGGGCAACAGATAGGGGCCAATGGTGGGAATCAGGCCGACAGAAAGTGGGTAGCTCAAGGGGGCTTTTTGGCTGTCGGCCAGGCATGTGAGGTCGCGCACCTGCTGAATGATGGCCTCGGCCCGCCGCAACACCTCTTGGCCGATAGGTGTCACCAGAACCCGCTTGTTATCGCGTTCAAATATCTGCACTTCCAGTTGTTTTTCCAACTCGTTGAGTGCCGTGCTCAACGCCGACTGACTGATGTTGCAAGCCTCCGCCGCCTTCTTGAAATGCAGCGATTGCTCCACCGCCAACGCATAGGTCAATTGTTTGATAGATATCATTGAAAGTCCCTCATTATTAGCGCACCGCCCCTAGCGGGCTGGATTGCCCGCACTCTGTTAGACCCAAGGGGGCCTCAGTGCACAACTCCCCAGCATCATCTATTTTTTAGAACATAAAGTACAATTTATTAAAATTTACCAATCAATAGCCTATCCCTATAGTGAACCCCGTTCTCAACTGAATCCTAACGACACCACAAGGAGGCGCCCAATGGCCCTGATCAACACCAAAATCAAACCCTTTAAAGCCACTGCCTTTAAAAATGGCGACTTTATCGATATCACCGATGCAGACCTGCAGGGTAAATGGTCGGTATTCTTTTTCTATCCCGCCGACTTTACCTTCGTGTGTCCCACGGAGCTGGGTGACATTGCCGATCACTACGACGAGTTCCAAAAGCGCGGCGTCGAAATCTACTCGGTTTCCACCGACACCCATTTCACCCACAAGGCCTGGCACGACGCCTCTGACACCATTGGCAAAATCCAGTACACCATGATTGGCGACCCCACCGGCAAAATCACACGCAACTTTGACGTTATGCGCGAAGACCAGGGTCTAGCCGATCGCGGCACCTTTGTGGTGGACCCAGAGGGCGTGATTCAGGCCATGGAAATTACCGCCGAGGGCATCGGTCGCGACGCTGAAGATCTACTGCGCAAGGTAAAAGCGGCGCAATTTGTGGCTAACAACCCCGGCCAGGTGTGCCCAGCCGCCTGGAAAGAAGGCGAAGCCACTTTGGCGCCCTCTCTGGATTTAGTCGGCAAAATTTAATCGAGCGTGCGCAGGGCTCAAGCGAGCCCTGCTATGTCAGCACTGACCAACACAGGAGCAACATTGTGTTAACCCCAGAACTTCTCAACGCTTTAAAACAGTACACCGCCGCCCTACAGCAACCCGTTACCTTTGTGCTGCAAACCGGCGAACACAACAAACGCGCAGAGTTGGTTCAGTTCCTGACCGACTTTGCCGGTGTCAGCCCACAATTATCCCTCGCAGAGCGTGACCTGCAGTTGCGCAGCCCCATCAGCTTTACCTTGGAAGTAGGCGGCAAAAGCACGGGCATACAATTTTCCGGCATCCCTGGCGGCCACGAGTTTAACTCGCTGGTTTTAGCGGTGCTGCAAGCGGCTGGCACCCCCATCAAACTGGACGCCAGCCTGCAAAACCTGATTCAGCGCGTGCAGGAACCCCTGCACTTTGAAGTTTTTATCAGCCTGAGCTGCCACAACTGCCCCGACGTGGTGCAAGCACTCAACCAGTTTGCCTTGATTAACCCGCACATTAGCAGCGAGATGATCGACGGCGGCCTGTTTAAATCGCTGGTAGAAGCGCGCGACATTCAGGGCGTGCCCAGCGTGTACCTGAACGGCGAATTATTCGCCAATGGCAAGGTAGACGCCGCCGCTTTGATCGAAAAACTGATCGCACGCTACCCAGGCCTTGCACAAGCCAGCAATGAACCGCCCCTGCCACTGCAGGATGTCACTGTCATTGGCGGTGGTCCGGCGGGCGTTAGCGCTGCCATTTACAGTGCCCGTAAAGGTTTAAAAGTCACCTTGATTGCCGATCGCGTTGGCGGCCAAGTAAAAGACACCATGGACATTGAAAACCTGATTGGCACACGCAAAACCACGGGCCCCGAATTGGCCGGTGCATTGCAGGCGCACATGAACGAATACGACATCACTCTGAAAGAGCACCTCAAAGTGAACCAGGTGAGCGGCGCAGACATTAAAGAAATTGCTCTGTCGTCGGGTGAAGTAATTCACAGCAAAACCGTGATAGTGGCCACCGGCGCCAAATGGCGCGAGCTGGGCATACCCGGTGAGAAAGAAAACATTGGCGCCGGCGTGGCCTACTGCCCCCACTGCGACGGCCCTTTCTTCAAAGGCAAAGATGTGGCCGTGATCGGCGGTGGTAACTCCGGAATAGAAGCCGCGCTGGATCTCGCAGGCATTGTCAAATCGGTGACTGTGTTTGAATTCATGCCCACACTAAAGGCCGATAAGGTGCTGGTGGATAAGGCACAAAGCAAAGCCAACATCACCATTCACCGCAATGTGGCCACCAAAGAAATTACTGCCCAAGACGGCAAAGTCAATGCGCTGATCTACACAGACCGCGCCACGCAAACGGAGCACACCTTGCCGCTGCAGGGCGTCTTTGTGCAAATTGGCCTGGTGCCAAACAGCGCCTTCTTGGGCGATCTGGTAGAGCGCACGCGCTTTGGTGAAATCGTTATCGACGAGCGCTGCCAAACATCAGTGCAGGGAATATATGCCTGCGGCGACGTCACCACCGTGCCCTTCAAACAAATCGTGATTTCCATGGGCGAAGGCGCCAAAGCCTCCCTCTCGGCCTTCGACTATCTGATCAAAGAGAGCGATCGCCTGGAAAGCTTGTATAGCAGCCAGGGTCAGAACGCTCTGGCGCAAGCCTCCTAAACCGCTAGCGGCCACTGTCGCTGACTCACCGCTTTCCTTAAGCACCCTTGCTCCGGGCCAATGGCCCGGTTTTTTTATACATTACCCGCCCACAAACAATTAGCACCAAAGTACCAGATTTTAAATGGATAGCACCGCTGTAACCCCACGATTGCATCGGTATCTGGCCATACCCTAGTGACGCCCTGTAGCATGGCTCCCGAGCGCAATGGAATAGCCCACCTCATCACCTTGAGCCATTAAGTGTTATGTTGCAGTACGCCATTGCCACCTGTTTACTTTTACTTCCCGTCGTCTTAACCCCGCACGCCCATAGCCAAACCTTAAGCCAGCTGACCTACTTGGCAGACGACTCGCCGCCACTCAATTACCTGGACAAGGGTGAACTCAAGGGCAAGGCTGTCGATCTGCTCGAGCGCACCACGCGCCTGGCGGGTGCCCCTGTCAGCCGCTCGGACGTCCAGGTGCTGCCTTGGGCGCGCGCCTACCGCGATACGCTCTCGGGTCCGGGACGCGTATTGTTTTCTGTCTACCGGATGCCCGAGCGCGAAAACTTATTCAAATGGGCCGGCCCCATCGACGAGAACCGACTGGTCTTAGTGGCGAAAAAAGCGCGCAAAATTTCCTTATCGTCGTTGCAGGAATTGAACTTTTACACCGTGGGTGCTCAGCGGGAGGACGCCGCCGAACACTATTTGCGCAAGTTAGATTTAGAAACCATGGTTGTCACGCTGACTGTGCTGCCGAAGCAGGCGGCCAAAATGCTGGACACTGGCCGTATCGACATCTGGGCTGCGGGCGAAGGTGGGGTGTGGAGCAATTTAGCAGCCACTGGTTTAAACCCGGCAGATTTTGAAATTGTGGGTGTACTGCACCGATTCGAATTGTATTTTGCATTCAGCCGCGACGTGGATGACGCTCTGGTCCAGCAGTTCCAATCGGCACTGAATCGCGTTATCGCAAGCCAACAGGAAGATGACACCAATTCACAGCCACCCGCCGGGCAGCCCGCTCCCACCTAAGACTCACATGGCGTCCACCGAGACGTCATTTACCCATTGTTAAACTTGCCAACGCAATGTCTCAACTACCCCTTCGCCCCTTTTAAACCGTCAGCCCAGCTCACTCAAGCGCCGCAGTACCATTCACTCAGGGCCACAGCGCGGCAGAATCGACCGGTATCCACACCCTAAGCACTTCGCAGGATTAGACAGCACGCCTTGGTTTTTGCAACACTTAGCCTTTAAGCTGCGCTAGTCACCGGCGCACGCGAATTGGCCGTTACTCTGCCGACCAAAAATCTATTCCCCACAGGGCGTCCGAATGAAACCCCGAGTTGTATTGCTATTGTTTTTACTGAGCGCACCACTGTATGCCGAAACTCCGCTCGTTCTTGGTCATACTTACACCTTTGATTCGGCCATTATGGCCGACCAGCGCCGCGTGATGGTGGCCTTGCCCGAGCGCTACCACGCAAACAAACGCCGCTACCCAACACTCTATGTAATAGATGCAGACTTCCACTTTGACTATGTGGCCGCAACCGCCCGCAATTTAGCGCGCATGGGCAAAATTCCGCCGCTGCTGGTCGTCGGAGTCGCCACCAACGGCCAGGCCGATTACATTCAAACGTCTACCTGGTTGATTGCTGGCGAACAAGACTATGGCGGCGCAGAGGTATTTCAAAGTTACCTGGCAGAGGAACTGGTACCGCGCATCGACCGCCAATTCCGCACCAGTGGCGATCGCGCCCTAGCGGGTTTCTCGCTCGGCGGGCTCACGGTGTTGCAGTCCTGGCTGGCAACCAATAGCCCCTTTAATGCCTTTCTCGCCATGAGCCCGAGCGTGTGGTTTGATGACTACGCGATCCAAACACGAGCAGCCAAACGCCTTGCCGGTAAAAACGCGCCCGATGCGCCGCTATTTCTTTCCCTGGCTAACGAGCGGCAAATGGGCGTGCGCGAACTGGTTGAAACGCTGGACACCCAAGCCCCGCAACCCCTGCGCTGGGCCTTTAAGCACTACCCAGAGGAAACTCATTTCAGCACCGCGCTACCTGCGCTGATGGACGGGCTGGCGTTTTTAACGCCCAACCACTTTATCGACATGCGCGAGTTAATGCAGCATGCAGATTACTCGCAAGTATTCGACCTGTTTGTTGCCAAGCAGTCCCAGTGGGCGGGCTATCAATTTGACTGGATGCAGGCCTATACCCTGGGTAAATATTTCGCGGCATCCCAGCAGCTGGATAAATTGCCCGAGGCTATGGCCAAAGCCCGCCAGCTATTTCCCGAATCCCACACCGAGCTGGTGATACAAGCCGCCAAGGCGCTGCTTAAAGCCGACCGGCCCGCCAAGGCCCAGCAACTGTTACACGGTGCGCAAGCCGAGGGAGAGCTGCAGGCCGACTGGCATCAGCAGCTCAGTAAAAGTTATTATGCACAAGGCCAAGACGCGCTCGCTAAAAAACACCATCAACATGCCCTGGCACTTGCCAAGCAACACCAATTAGCAAGCTGGGAGTGGTGGGAACTCGAGCCCTAAGCAACTGCCAGCCTGCCCACCGATACCACTGGAGTTCCCATGCAAACGGATAACCTAACCGACGACGATATGGCGTTTGTCGACACCATGCTGGACAAGTACGGCTCAGAGGAGTCCATAGCCGATTTTTCAGAATTGGACGGCTTTCTAACCGCGCTGGTATCCGGTCCAGATCCCATAATGCCAAGCCTGTGGCTACCCTGGATCTGGGGTGATGAAGAGAATCAACCAACCTGGGAGAGCGAGCAAGAAGCGAAGCTATTTTTCGAATTACTGATGCGCGCAATGAACCGCAATAGCCAGGCATTAATGGACAATCCGGGCGATTTTCAGCCCATGTTTGAAAGCCTGCCGGGCGCCACCGAAGCCGACGATCAATGGTTTCTAGCCCCTTGGTGCCTGGGCTATTTGCGCGGCGTTTTCATCGGCGACTGGCCCGAGCTGCCCGATGAGTTTAGCCATTGGCTGGCACTCATCGAGCAACAAAGCTTACAGCACGTGGCCGAACAGCTGATTACTGATGGGCTAGAAGCCCAGGAAGAAATGGCCAGCGAACTGACACTCGCCGCCATGATGCTACACCGCTATTGGCTCGAACAGCGGTTACCCGCCGAAGCGCCGACGCCCACCCTTCGCACCGGGCCAAAAGTTGGCCGCAACGACCCCTGCCCCTGCGGCAGTGGTAAAAAATTTAAGCAGTGCTGCCTACATTAACCCGACTTTGACCGCCGAATACCAAATGAAAGCGATAGTCAGTATTTATCTATGCCAATAGGAACTGTTGATCGCTTCAATTCAATGGTAATAATCACACCGGCAGCCTACGGCTGCCGGTGCAATAAGATCACTGGCGGCTTTCGTAGTAGCGCTTAATTTTTTCCAGATGACTCATGTGCTCGGTGTGCGCTGCCACCCTTGGTGCCACCTCCTGCACCAACAATTGCGGCACGTGATCCAGCTGGCCCGACGCCAACCACTTGGCAAATACAAACACCTTTAAATCTGCAATGGTGACGCGGTTATCTGCGAAATATTCGCCGCCCTGCTTGGCTAAACGGGCATCGAGCCATTTCAAATAGGTAGTGAAGGGACCCGTCACCAGGGCTTCGCGGGCGGTCTTAAGCGCATCGCTACTCATGCCAAAAGTCGCCACAATTTTATGGCTGACATCTTCGATCGCATCCATCACCTCGTCGCATAGCAGCGCCTGGTAGTCATCGGCGGGATACAGGCCGGCCTTTTTACCAAAGTAGCGACACAAGGCGTTAGATTGGGTAATAACTTCACCGTCTATGGTTACTGTTGGCACCTGTCCGAAGGGCGTATTTTTGCGCACCTCGGCAAACTCCGAGAATGGAAAGCGGTGGTCCTCGAAGTCGATGCCCGCCCAATGAAGGGCCAGGCGAATGGGCTCTGCACGCCCACCATTCACATCAAAATACGAAACTTTTATCTTTGTCATAGTAAATCCTCCATGTGTTTATTCAGGTTACGCGCAACAGCATTACGCCAATTCGGCAATGGCTTGCAGTGCGCGGTCAATCTCTTTTTCGTTATTGAGCAACGAGGGGGCAAAACGCGCATAGCTGGCGCGATAAGGCGTGGCGCTCATGATAATACCCTTCGCGTGCATTCGTTGCACCACCGCCTCTGCAGGCATACCCTGCACGTCAAAACACACCAGTCCAGACGATAATGCCGGCGACAAGGGTGTATAAAGCGTCACGTGGGGCATAGCAGCCAGGCCCGCCTTGGTATAAGAATTGAGTTCATGAATGCGCGCCTGCACATTGGCTTTACCCAATTGTAAATGCAGTTTAAATGCCTCGGGCAGCGCCCAGCGGTGTTCGAAGGAGTGAAAACCTCCCGGCGACATATGCTCGCCCACGGGCACTTGCGCCTGCTGCATCTGCCCCAGCCACACGTTGTAGGACGCACTAAAGCTGGGAATCACCGGCTCGCTTTGCGCCCACGCGCGCTCATTGCCCCACACCACGCCCGTACCCCTTGGGCCAAAAATCCACTTGTGCGTACCGGCCACAAAGAAATCACAGCCCAGGCTACTCACATCCACATCTTCAATGCCAAAACCGTGCACACCGTCGACGCAAAATAGCAGCTGCCGATTGGCCTTGCGCGTTTTGTTGAGCTTGCCAATGGCGTCGGCCATGGCGCGTATGGGCAATTTAACGCCGGTGGACGAGTGCACCCAGGTCACTGCCACTACACGGGTGCGCGAACTGATACCGGCGGCAAGCCGCTTCACCACCTCGGCTTCAGACACCTGCGCCGGGTTGTCGTAGAGCGCAATTTGACGCACCTGTGCGCCGGTGCGTTTAGCCCGGTGCGCCAACGACATATCCGTCGAATAGTGATCGTGCACCGTCTGTAGAATTTCGTCGCCGGGATTTAACTGCAGGCCACTGTAAACCACGCCCAGCCCCATGGTTGTGCTATCGGTTAAGGCGATGTTGGTCGCCTGGCCACCCATGTAATCGGCAGCGGCCTGGGTAATCTCGCCGTCGATGGTTTCAAAGTGGGCATGCCAGTAATCGGCGGGGTTTTCATCAAAGGCCTTGCGATGTCGGTCGATGGCATCGCTAACGGGCTTTGGGTGCGAGGCCAATAGAAAGGTGGCCAGCTGAATGTAATTGCGTGTCAGCGGAAACAAATCCCGCAGCGCCCGCCAGTCGGCTGGCGCTATCGGGGTACTCGGTAAGGTTTTTGATTTCGCTGCGGCGGCCAGCGATGTCTGCGGGGCCAACACGCTGGCGCCAACGCCCAAACCCAGGCCCGCTAAAAACGTACGTCTTAACATGTGCGACTCCTTTGCACTGATCGGTGAAGGGCGCCTCGCCAGGACAGAGGCGTCCAACTTACGCAACTGTGGCACGCCACCACAGCTGCGCACTCAAGCGCACCAGTATAGGGCCAAGTGCCAAGCACCCAATCAAGTGTTTAGCTATATCTAGTGTTTTTGTTAGTACTGTGTGAAGTAACTGTACGACAGCACCAGCGGCAGGGAACGGCAAAGGAGGGGCTGACAACAAAGAGAAGCGGCGGCGGGCAGTGTGGCGCAATAAAAAATCCGGCGCCCTAGGAACAGGGGCCGGATTTGTCAAGAAGACGACAATAAGCATACAACATCATTCGGAGAATACGTCAGATACTGTGCGCTCTCCCCCGCCAGAGCGGAGGATGATTCTAAATTAAAACTTTACCGTCACACCGGCAAACAAGCGCGGGCCGTAATCGTTCACTTCGCCCAAATTATCCCGAGTGAAGTAGTACTGTTTCTTCGGCTCGCTAAATAGATTTATCGCTTCAAATTTCACCGTCACGTGCTTGTTGATCCGATAAGACGCCCGCGCTTCCCAGACTCCTACGTCAGACACATAGCGCAAGCGCGTTGCGTTGCTGGTGTAGGGCTGAAAATATTCGCTGCGGTATTTATAAATAGCTGCAATGTCGAACTCGCCAATCTGGTAGTACACCTGTCCGGAAAATACGTGCTTTGAGAAACCGGGAATATTACCCGGCGCCACAATGCCGTCGGTTAACTGGCGCGTCACACCGTCCAGCCCAGTGGTATAGGTGTCGCCATAGAGGCTGTCTTCAAACTCGAAATCCGAATCAGAGAAGTTGTAGCTGCCCTTAACACCAATGCCGCTGTCCCAGCGATAGGAACCCGTCAGCTCGATACCGTACAGATTGCTGGTGTCGTCCGACGTCACAGGGTTAGTCACCGGCAGCGACAGGGTTTCGCCGTCGATCACAAAATCCTCGAGCGTGGTTTGCTGCTCGAAACCGCCAATGAAGTTTTTGTAGTAAATACCGGCAGACAACATGGCATCATCGGTGGGGTACCACTCCATCGAAAGATCGTAATTCCAGGACACCAGCGGTGTCTGATCGGGATTGCCGGAACCGTTCACACCGGTGATCAATTCGTTGAGGGTGGCCGCCGTGCCTGATTCATCCGATTCAAAGGTACGGCTATAGCTTAAGTTACTTGGGTCCGGGCGCGACATGCCGCGGAAGATACCGCCGCGCAGGATTTTATCGTCGGCATAATCCCATACGAAATTAACACTCGGCAAGAATTCTGTGTAGCTTGCGCCACTGCGCACGGTTTCAATGGTACCGGGTACTTCATTTAGCAGCAGACCGGTTTGAGCGTCGCCCACCACTTCATAGGCTGTGCGATAACCAATGGAATCCACTTCGGTGTTTACCACGCGCACTCCAAAACTGCCGCGAATGCCGCGCTCTAAAAACTGGGTCTCGTACTCGGCCATGACATAGGCCGCCAAGGTGTCTTCTGTCACATCCACCGTACCGGCACTCATTTTTTCTAGCTCGGGGTACGCAAAGCTCTCACCCACATTCGCCGCCACCGCGTTGGCCACGCAGTGGTTATCAAATGCGGCATAGCTGCTGCCAGTGCCCGCTGCAATCACGTTGCCAGCCCCATCGACGTTGGTAATTAATGCGCCGTCACTCACCGATTTCAGGAAGCCCGACTCGGGGAAATCTATGGCACAGGCCTCAATGATGGTGGGGCCATCTACACCGTTGGCAAACGCCGTTCCCGCCACACTACCGCCGAAAGTATTACGTGACCCATTGCCTTGGTCGCCACCCAATTGAACGTAAGTCAGGGACGATGAACGCACCCCGCCCTTTACCGCCGTAAACAGCTCGCCGTCCAGCGCGTAATCCAAATCTAGCCGGTAGGCTGTTGAGGTGTTTTCGCGCGAGTTTTCTACATCGGCATACACGCGGTAGTTGCGGTAAAAATTGTTCGGGTCGGTAACATCGAAACCTTCCACAGTGAACTGTGGAATATCCGCAGGGATATCCCAACTCACTGGGTAGCGCGCAGTTGCACTTTGCTGGCGTATGGTGATCTGCCGCTCTTCGCGATTGGTCTCGGAGTAAGACACATCAAAGTCGACGGTTAAACGCTCGTTAAATTGATGCGAGACATTGAGCCCGCCGCCCTTATAGGTTTCTTCGCGGGTATAAGACTCCCCTGCCACATCGGCACGGGTGGAGCCAGCCCACTGACTAATGGCACCGGTCTCGGAAACCACCAGTGAATCCGGCGTCACACCGGGGGTAGTGCGTTTTTGTTCAAAGTTCAGGTCGTGGCGCTCTTCGGCCTGCAGGCGATCTGAGTATTCAATATCCAGGTTAATGTCCCAACGCTCATTGGGCTGGTATTGGAAGGCCGCAAAATAGGCGTCGCGCTCCTCCAGTGTTTCGTTCTGGCGATAACCCCGGCTGCTGCCGGTAAAGGCGTAGGGTGAACCATCGCTCACGGCCTTGCCGGTATTGGGGTCGATTGTGGTGTCGTAACCCTTGTCGTTGCCGCCTACCAAGCGGTCTTCACAATCGCCGGCAGCGGCCCGATAAAAGCCTTCGTTGGTATTGGTGGGATCGTACAAACAGGCCCACAAAGAACTGCCGGTGGGGCTGGAGCTTCGGTACTCGGCCTCGGGCTGGGTGGCCGAGCTGTTTTGTAAACCTAAAGACACGCCAAAGGCGCCGCCGTTCTCAAACTCAAATTGGTCGACGTAGCTGACTGTGCCCCTAAAACCCAGGTCGCTGTGCAGCGAGTTTTCGATGTTCTGTTCGTCCGGGTTGTAGTTCACCTTGGCATCTATTTGAATGCGCTGCTTGTCGTAATCCAAGGGCTTCAAGGTTTCCAGTGCAATCACGCCGGCCACGCCACCCTCGATCAAGCTGGCATCTTGGGTTTTATAAATGGCAATTTTGTTCATCAGCTCACTGGGGAACTGCGAAAAGTTTACCGAGCGATCCCCACTACCGTTAGTGGCTTCGCGGCCATTAAAAGTGGTGGCGCTCAAAAATGGCCCCAAGCCGCGAATAGAAATTTCGGTGGCGCCGCCGTTTTCGCGATGCGACGCGGCACCGGCGATCGATTCCAGCGCTTCACCAATAGACAGGGCGGGTAACTCGCCAATGTCCGATGCAGACAAGCCGTCCACAATGGCGGTGGCATCGCGCTTAATGGCAATCTGATCCTGAATGACCCGCCGGGTGCCGGTTACCGTAATTTCTTCCAGCAATTCGGCCTGGGAAGCCTCTGTCTGCGCAAAGGCGGCAGAGTGCATGAGTGGGCTTGCCGCCACACCGGCCACAGCAATGCGCCGAACCCAAAGGGCCAGAGGGTGTTTGGTGAAAGCGTTAGTAAGTGTGATGCCTGAGAGGCGGTTTTCATTGCGTTGTTTGACCGACATAGTGCCGACTCCACTTATGGTTATGTTCTGCGCGGAATATAGCGACGGCCAAAATACAGGTCAACAAATTTATCAGACCAATAAAAAGAACTATTACAACGTATGATCTGATAGATTTTTCAGCGATGTCGCTTTTGGTCAGACCAATGCTGAGTGACTAAGATATTGTTTTTATTCACATTCTTGCTCGAGAAAAACAACCTCAACCGCCGTTGAGACTGTATATAAAGCACCATAGGCGATACCGCCATATAACTGAAAATATAAAATCAGTAGAATTTTTGGATAAAAATGTCTAATTAGTTTGTCGGCCGCACAGACAACGCTGTATGAAAGCGACTGGAGGCAAGAAAAGCCAACCAAAGGGTCTGATAGAAATTCAGGCGACACAACTCAAAGGTCAGACCAAAAATGCGGCACCCATTGGCACAATCCGCGCCACCCCAACGGGTTGAATAGCGACCAAAAATGCCGAACCACCCATGCCCTGTATGAGCGCAAGCGGGCATAGGCGCCCGCTATCCGCTGCCGCCCACACGACGTTAACGCGCAGCCAATACCGCATCGATGTCCGCGGCGCTATGGCGCTCTTTTAACTGGCGCGCCTCATCGCCCCAAACCTTGTTGACCAACCTGCCCCGCTGCACCGCCGGCCGCGCTTTAATCGTATCGGCCCAGCGCACCACGTGGCGGTACTCGTGCACCGATAGAAATTCGCCGGCCTCGTATAACGCGCCGTGTGCGAGTAAGCCGTACCAGGGGTAAATGGCGATGTCGGCCAGGGTGTAATCGTCCCCTGCCATATACGGGCGCTCGGCTAGGTTCCGGTTCAGTACGTCCAGTTGACGCTTCACCTCCATGGCGAAGCGGTCGATGGGGTACTCGAGCTTAGTGGGTGCGTAGGCGTAAAAATGCCCAAAGCCGCCACCCAAATAGGGCGCCGCACCCATTTGCCAAAACAACCAGTTAAGCACCTCTGTTCTGGCCTGGTGTTCACGGGGCAAAAACGCATCGAACTTTTCGGCCAGGTACAGCAAAATAGCGCCAGACTCAAAAACCCGGGTTGGCGTGGCGCTACTGTGATCCACCAGCGCGGGGATTTTCGAGTTGGGGTTTGCCGCCACAAAACCACTGGAAAACTGCTCGCCCTCGCCAATGTGAACCAACCAGGCATCGTACTCAGCGCCCGTATGCCCCAGCGCCAGTAGCTCTTCGAGCATAATGGTGACCTTCACCCCATTGGGAGTGGCCATGGAATACAACTGCAGCGGTTGCTGGCCCACGGGCAAATCGCGCGCGTGCGTGGCACCGGCAATGGGCCGGTTGATATTGGCAAACTTGCCACCGCTTTCGCGATCCCAGGTCCACACGCTGGGGGGCGTATATTCGAGCGAATCAGACACGCTAAAACTCCTTCATTAAATGACTGCATGAACTGCAGGTTAACGACGCACCTATTGACCCTTAATGGCGGCAATTGTTACGACCAACAAACGCCAAAGCCGCTGGCAACGCGCCCAGCACCAAGGACACCAAACACAGGCGCCCCGCTACTCTCGCCGGGCACCGAAAGGGGCCGCTCTGGAGCAGGGCTACACGGGAGCGCCGCCCAAGCGGTACCATAGCACCACCTAAATACGACAGCCCGCCAGACAGTTAACAAAAGGGCCCTCAACACTAGGCAAAATCGCCTTAAACGCTAATAATGCCCGCTTGTTTTTTAGGTTTGGACACGGACATGTCGCTTTTGATCATCGACCCCCAAGGACGCCGCTACCGCATCCTGCATGGCTGGGGCACCAGCACCTGCAAAACCGGCAACCTTTGCCGCGATCACCGAGAGGCCCACGCCTTTGTGGAGCGGCTCAATAGCGAGCAAATTTCCAGCATTGTGCGCAGCTTCTTTGGCGGTACCGACCATCGCCCGCGCCACCTGCGCGAAACGCCCGTCAACCAAAGCGCCCTGTGCCGCCACAGTGCCACAGTCACGTTCACTTTGGCAGGCCGAATCGCTGAAGCCCTGTGCAACTCGCACCTGGTGGTAAAGGTAGACACAGAATTTCAACCCCTGGATGACCCCCGCTCCGTGTTGCGCATGGAAATTCGCCAGGCACTGAGCGCCATTTTGATGGCCGAGCGCCAAGAGGCCGCCCGCCACGATGCCCTGCTCAGCCAGGAAACCGCGCTCAATAAAGGGCTCATCTACACCGGCGCCGCCTTCACGGGGCTGGGCAAAGCCGCCTGGGGCCTGCTGTCCTGGGCCAAGGAAGCCAGTGACCTGGTCAACCCCTTCGTGCGCCTGCAAAACCGCATGACCGCCCTGGCGGCAGCCGCCGGTGCCGAAAACAACAAGTTTGAAGTCTTCGCCAAAACCTTAAAACGCGAAGAGTGGCGCGAAGTGGTAGAAGTGATCGGCTTCGACCCCAGCCAAATCACCGAAGCCCAAATGGCAGAAGCCCTAGACGCAGCAGACCTGATCTGGAGCGACAGCAGCCTGCGCAACGATTTAAAAAACTTTGCCTGGAACTACGCCAAAGCCCAGCACGCCATCGAGCTCACCGAAATGGGCGGCGGCGCGGCCTTTGAAATTATCCTCACGGCAATTCTGGCGGCCGTCACCGGCGGCGTAGGCGCCGTAGCCTCCGTCGCCAGCAAAGCCCGCCACATGACCAAGTTTAAAAAGCTGGGCGAACTGCTGGTCGACTTCGCCAAAGCCTCCAAAAAACTCGCCGTCCAAGCCAAAGAAAGAGCCAAGCGCGCCGCCAAAACGGCTAAGCAGAGTTTTGATGACCTGAAGACCGATATGCCGGCAGCGGATAGGAAGGGGGAGAAGCCGAAGGGTGATGTAAAAAGCCCGCGCAACCCTGCTTCAGTGGATAGAGAAGAAATATCAAGACTTTCAAAAAGTGGTCGAATTGCGGAAGCAAGAGAAATACTCAAGCCCTTCGTTGAAGAGGCTAGGGCAGCAAAGACAGTTAAAGAAAAGCAATCTGCGATGGATGAAATTATTTCTCGTTTAGATGTAAGTTCGTCTAAAGAAAAAGTATTCTGGTCGGGCGATAAAAAATTGGCTGCTAAATATGCTGAAAAAAATGGCGCGACTATCCTGGAAACAACGCCCGGTGGTAGGGTTATTGACGAATGGTCGGAACTCAATGAGACATTTTCTTGGAATGCGGGTGATTTGGGGCCCCATGGTTGGGACCTTTGGGGCAGCGTCTCCAAAAATTATGCCGATGGAGCTTCCGGAGATGTAGTTACAATTCAAACAGCGAAAAAATTCCCCAAAGGTGGGCCAACTTGGACAGGTAAAGAATGGCCAAGTCTATATAAGAATCCTGAAGTCGGTAACATTACCATAAATAAGGTTGACGATGCAGGTAAGATAATCGATACATTAACTGTTGATTCGAAAAGTGATTCAGCAATTGAACTGTTTGGGAGTCCTATTTAATGACCGAGGTATTTGAACGCTTTAAGCAGCAGTTTTATTCCAAGGGGCGGCAAAAGGCAGATGGTTATGATCATTCTCATTTTGATGGATTGACTGCTGGTGAAAAAACGCAGGTATTTGACTTACTGGAAAACGAAATTTTCGCTCCAGAAACTATTAAGTGGTTGGACTATCTAGATAGAAATAAGGCCGTGAAATTAGCATGGGATCTTGTAAGAAAAACTTCCCCAGGATTCAGTGGTAAACATAGACTGTTATCCTATTTGCATGCCACCGAGAATGACTCTGGACCAATAAAAGTATTGATGTCCGAATACCATAGATATGAGGAAGCCGATCGGGATCAAATTGTCTGGATAGTAAAAACATCCGGCTTGGAGCCCGCAGAAAAGTGTGATTTCTATCGGGATGTAATAATGAATGATGATTCCGTAGAGGTGGCGAAAAGTGCAGCTGACTTCCTTCTTGTGGCATCCGGCTATGTTAGAAGTTCTGACGCTGAAAAAGTTAGATTTTATGAATTGCGTGAAAGGTTAGCATCAGCCCACCAGGGGGAAAGGAAACTTGCACTTACCGAAATATGAAGAAAAATGTGAAAGAATATGGGGTCGGAGTAAGAATATGGGGTCGGAGTAAATTACTTCCAACGCCCCTTAGCAGCAAGAAACAACCAACCAAAAACTCAGATTAAAACTGCTTCGATACAACTAGCCTGATAGCGTCCTGACTCCCGAATGTGGGGCTAAATCAACTTAACCATGCAGCGGCAATACCGAATGGCCGCCCTGTCTATACGGTTTGTGAAAGGCGCCCGTGCCACCCAATGCCTTTTCGCAATTTCGCATCAACCATTCGTTTTCAAAAATCCACTGTATAATGATTCACATTATCGACGGGCAAATGGAATTGATACTTTTAATCGGTCTATTGGCCCGCAGCTATGCTACCGCAATAGCAAGCTGCAAGAATGGTTTACCCTAATTCTAATTAGCCACGTCTATCCCAATAGGGCGGCTGCCCGAAAGCACTTGAATAGTATTCGATAAAAGCGCGCACTTTTGGCGCTAACAGTCGGGCACTGGGGTAAACGGCCCAGATGGCTGTTTCTCCCGCCAGGGGGAAGTCGGGCAGCACGACCTCCAATTCACCACGGGCCACATATTGGTAAACACTCCAGGTGGCGTTAATTGATATACCCAACCCGTTTATGCAGGCATCGCGCATGGCTTCGCCATTGTCAGTGCGAAAGGCGCCCTGCGCTTTAATAGCAACAGTGCCTTCGGGCAATTTGAAGTGCCAGTTGTCTAGCCCCAAAAGGTTTATACATTGATGATGCCTTAAGTCTTGAGGGGTTGCTGGGCGCCCGTACTCTTCCAAGTAGCCGGGCGACGCACAGAGAATGCGGCGATCAGGCGCCAGCTTGCGGGCTATTAGTGTGGAATCTTTTAATTCCGCATTGCGAATTGCCACATCGAAACCGCCTTCCACCAGATCGACAATGGCGTCAGATAGCCGGAAATCCACCTTCAAATCGGGATAACGAGCCAAAAATCCTGGCAGCGCCGGCACCAGATGCATTCGCCCGAAAGAGGCCGGTGCGGCAACCCGCAGGGTTCCCTGCGGCACCAATTCACCTGCGCCAACAGTAGCGCGCGCGGCGGCGACGCTGGCGAGTACGTCTTCGGCATAGGGCAAAAATGCACGCCCCTCCTCTGTGAGCGAGACTTTGCGAGTAGTACGGTGGAGTAATCGAACCCCCAACCCGGCCTCTAGCTTGTTCAGATAATTGCTGGCCACTGCCGGCGATAACCCCAGCGCCTGCCCAGCCTGGCTGATATTGTGTGTGGCTGCCAATTGGACAAAGAGCGCCAGGTGATCAAAGTTCATAGGCGATTATCAACAATTTGTATAAAGTAATTGTATTTATACCAACGTTATCACCAATACAACAAGCTATTACACTGTGCCCTACTGTTAAGCCACCGCTTACCTTTCGAATAATTCAACCGTAGAGGTACAGATACATGAAAGCCATGATCCTGCGTCAATTTGGCGGCCCAGAGGTGTTTGAAGCGGCCGATATTGCAAAACCCAGCCTTAAGCCCGGCCATGTGCGAGTGCGCATTCAAGCCACCAGTGTGAACACCGTAGACACCATGATTAGGGAAATGGGCGAGCAGCTGCCCTTGTCCCCTGCCCTGCCAGCGCTATTGGGCATGGACTTCGCGGGTACCGTAGAGGCCGTGGGTGAGGGTGTAGAACAATTTGCCGTAGGCGATGAAGTATATGGCTGTGCCGGCGGCCTAGGAGAACTACCCGGCACATTGGCAGAATTCATTCTGGCCGACGCCCGCCTTGTGGCGCACAAGCCTAAAAACCTATCGATGCGCGAAGCCGCGGCACTCCCCCTCGTGGGTATCACCGCGTACGAAGGCCTACAGCGTGCAGGTATTACCACAGGTCAGAAAGCACTCGTGCACGGTGGTGCTGGCGGCGTCGGCCATGTGGCATTACAGCTTGCTCGCCATTTTGGGGCGGAGGTCTATGCTACTGGCGGCGGTGAGAAACAATTGGCGCTCATTGAGCAATTGGGTGCAACGGGTATTCACTACAAACAGGAAACCGTTGCCGACTATGTTGCACAACACACAAATGGCGCCGGTTTTGACGTGGTATTCGACTCTGTGGGCGGCGCAAATATGACTAACTCCTTTGAAGCCGCCGCATTGAATGGCCAGGTAGTGTCCACAGTATCGCTGGTGTCACTGGATCTATCGACAGCCCACTTTAAAGGCTTGTCGCTGCACGTAGTGTTCATGCTGATACCCATGCTGCACAACGTAAAGCGCGAACAACACGGGCATATTTTGCGCGAGCTGGCAGCCATCGCCGAGGCCGGAAAACTGCGACCAGTACTCGACGAAAATCGCTACAACCTAGCGCAGGTTGGTGCGGCACACGCGCGATTGAGCAGTGGCGCCGGCATGGGTAAAGTCGTTATCGAAATTTAAACCATCACTCATCAGTACCCTCGTCGCCGACGCAAATCAAAAGGACAAGGTCATGGCCCCAACAGACAAGAAAACGCTGCTCGTTACCGGCGCCACCGATGGTATTGGCCTGGCAACAACCAAATTACTGGTGGAGTTGGGGCATCACGTCATATTGCACGGACGCAATCCCGCCAAACTGGACGCACTCATCGCGTCACTGACAGACGCCCACCCCAAGGCGGCGTTGTCAGCCGTGGTGGCCGACTTATCCGATTTACATCAACTAGATCCGCTGGCCGATAAAATTGCGGCAGAGCACGCGCAGATCGACGTACTCATAAATAACGCAGGCGTGTTAAAAACTGCACATGTTCGCACACCCCAAGGACTGGACGTTCGCTTTGCAGTCAATTTACTTGCCCCTTGCCAACTCACCCAAAAACTTCTGCCATTGATGCCGGTTCAAGGGCGCGTCGTAAACCTCTCATCCGCCGCCCAAGCGCCGGTAGATCTTAACGCGCTGCGCGGCCAAAGCCATCTGGATGACATGTCAGCTTACGCGCAAAGTAAACTTGCCATCACACTCTGGTCCCAGCATATGGGGCAAAAACTGCGCGACAAAGGCCCGGTTTTCATTGCCGTTAATCCTGGCTCGCTGCTCGCAAGCAACATGGTAAAGCAGGGTTTTGGTATAGCCGGAAAGGATATTGCCATTGGTGCCAACATTTTAGTGCAGGCGGCACTGGGTGCTGAGTTCGCCCAAGCAACTGGGCGATATTATGACAATGATGCTCAGCGTTTCGCGGAGCCTCAGTACGACGGCCATCAGGCAGACAAGATCGATGCACTGATAAATACAGTGGTATCCATCCTCAACGAACACGGTTCTGCGCATTAGACTATTGGTCACTCACCAGGAAACAACGTTACCTATCTAGCCAACCCTCGCGCCCGAATACCAGTCATTGCGCTCAGTACTGCCCTGGTACTGTTCAGTGGTTACCATCGCGGATATAACCACTCGCCCTGTGGTTTCACCGGCCCCGCCTTGCTCGCTGCCCAAAAAACAACCAATTTAGCTCGACTTAGCCCGACCAACTCTTTATAGTGCGCCCCCCTTGTGCAGGCCCAGCGGCCCACGTTCCGGCCGCGGCCATAGACGCATTACCCAGGTATTCCCGTGATTTCCACCGCAAACATCACCATGCAATTTGGCGCAGAGCCATTGTTCGAAAATATTTCTGCCAAGTTTGGCAATGGCAACCGCTACGGCCTGATAGGGGCCAACGGCTGCGGAAAATCTACCTTTATGAAGATTCTAAGCGGCGCCTTAACGCCTACCGCGGGCAATGTTTCCATAGCGCCGGGTTGCACCGTGGGCACGCTTAGCCAGGATCAGTTCGCCTTTGAGGAGTACTCGGTGGTGGATACCGTCATCATGGGCGATGTCGCGCTGTGGAAAATCAAGCAAGCGCGCGACGCCATCTATGCCAAAGCAGAAATGACCGAGGCAGACGGCATGGCCGTGGCCGAACTGGAAGTGCAATTTGCCGAGCGCGACGGCTACAGCGCAGAAAGCCGCGCCGGTGAAATTTTACTGCAGGCAGGCATCGCCGAAGCGTATCACTTTGGCTTAATGAAACAAGTGGCGCCCGGCTGGAAATTGCGCGTGCTACTCGCCCAGGCCCTGTTCGCCAACCCAGACATATTGCTGCTGGACGAACCCACCAACAACCTGGATATTCACACCATCAGTTGGCTGGAAGATATGCTCAATGCGCGCGCCAGCACCATGATTATCATTTCGCACGACCGCCATTTCTTAAACGCCGTATGCACCCACATGGCCGATATCGACTACGGTGAGCTGCGCATTTACCCCGGCAACTACGAAGCCTTTGTGGCAGCCGCTAATTTGGCGCGCGAGCAACTGCTAAGCGAAAACGCCAAGAAAAGCGCAGAAATGGAAGACCTGCAAGCTTTTGTGAATCGCTTTTCTGCCAATGCCTCTAAAGCCAAGCAGGCCACCTCGCGCGCGCGCAAGCTGGAAAAGATCAGCCTGGATGAAGTAAAAAGCTCCAGCCGCGCAACGCCTAGCATTCGTCTGAAGCAAGATAAAAAACTACACCGCCAAGCTCTGGTGCTCGAATCGCTCGGCCACGGCTTTGAATCGCCACTGTTTCGCGATGGCAACTTAATTCTTGAAGCCGGCGCCAAACTCGCCGTTATTGGCGAAAACGGCGTAGGCAAAACCACCTTTCTGCGCTGCTTAGTTAACGACATTCGCGCCAATCACGGCCTGGTAAAGTGGGCCGAAAACGCCACTGTTGGCTATTGCCCGCAAGACAGCAGCGCTGACTTTGATTGCGACCTTTCGCTGTTTGAGTGGATGTCGCAATGGCGCACGCCCAAGCACGACGACTTGCAAGTACGCGGCATGCTGGGTCGCTTGCTGTTTACCGCCGACGACGCCAATAAAAAAGTGCGCGTGTGTTCCGGCGGTGAAAAGAATCGCCTGCTGTTTGGCAAATTGATGATGATGGATTTAAACGTCTTAATCATGGACGAACCCACCAACCATTTGGATATGGAAGCCATTGAATCGCTAAACAACGCGCTAAAGGCCTTTGACGGCACGCTGATCTTTGTCAGCCACGATCGCGAATTTGTCTCGTCGCTGGCCACGCGAGTTATCGAAATCAAAGACCAGCAGTTAATCGATTTTCAGGGCACTTACGAAGAGTATGTAGCCCACAGGGAGCAGGTTAAAAAAGTGGCCTAGCGCCTTGCTCTGTTTTAACCATTGATGCCAAGCGCGTTAAGCACCTGCTGTTCGCGTGCGGTCACACTGCCCGTCAGCTCAATGTAGGGGATATTGCGCGCGGCGAGTTGCTCCCGGTACCACTGTTGCTGGTGCGCCCTAAAACTCGCACCCTGGCGGGTGCCGTCTTGCACAAAGGGGAAGTCGGCCGCACATAAAAACACCTGTGCATAGCGTCGATCCGCCAGTTCCAGCAACTGTGCATCGGCTTGGCCAAACAGGTGTAACGCATAAAACAAGGTCGTCAGCGGGCTGCTGTCGCATACGAGATAACGCTGGGCCGATTGGGCCAGCGAGCATTCACGCGCCACCTGCGTTTGAGCAATGTGCAGCATATCCTCGCGGCCAAGCGCACCGCCTTTTATCTCCCACAACTCGCGCCCGTACTCGGCAACCCATGGCGTCGCCAACGCTTGCGACAGTGCCGCAGCCAGCGTGGTTTTCCCCGTGGACTCGCCGCCAAGCAAGACAATCCGTTCAACAAAATCCGCATACACTGCCGGGGCGAGAAACGCGCGTAAATTGTGTATATCCTCGCGCAATGCCGTCCCGCAGATGGGCACCTGCTGCCTGGGAGCATCAATACAGTGGTGCACCACGCGCCCCGCGCCAGACTGGCGCTGGCGAAAATAATTGGTCAGGTGTGCGGCAAAACCTTCGCCGTAGGTTTCGCTGGTAAACACGGCGTCCGGCACGATATGAAGCAGATGCTCACAGACCCAACCCACAAACTCGCGCTGCTCTGAAGCGGGCACCTCGTTGTCGGGCAATGGCGGCGCCAGTACGCCTGCCGTACTGGCAAGGGCGCTTAATTCGTCATCGTCCAGCACCAAGATTTGCAAGTGGCCAAAGCGCTCGCGCAACCAGCGGCGTCGGCGTGCGCTGTCGCATCCGGCAAAAGACGGCTTGCTCCAGCTGAGCAACAGCAGTGATTCACAGGCCTTTTCAGCCTGTTGAATCAACCACTCGTGGCCCAAGTGCAAAGGGCTAAATTTGCCAACAATCAAACCCTGCTTAAAAGGCTTGGCTTCAGTTGCCATTGGCGCGCGCCGTTTCTTTTTGCGGCTGAGCGAGTGAGTCTTGGGCATGGGTTTGAATCTGAGTTTGCGGTTCAGCAACCACCAAGCCGCGCCAATAGTGATAGGCCACCAACGCGTTTACCCAATACACACCGTACAACAAAGCCGTCACGTACAGCTCTCGGCTGGCGTACAGGGGTATGGCAAAGGTGTTGACCAATAGCCAGAAAATCCAGCACTCTAGCCGCCGTTGAATCATCAACCACTGCGCAACCACGCTGAATACCAATACGCCTGCGTCAATAAACGGCGCATAGCCGTCGGTAAAGTAATGCAGAAAAAAACCGTTCATTATCGCAACGATTAATCCAAGCGGCAGCAGCACGGCAATACGCCGCAAGCCTGCGCGCCGCACTGGTTGTTCGTGGCCCTGCTCGCCGTACAGCCAACGCCACCAGCCATAGCCGCTGGCGCCCACAAAGAAAACCTGCAGCAACACTTCTGCGTATAATTTGGCGTCGTAAAACACCAGGCCAAACAGCGAGCAACCAATCATGCCCGTCCACCAGGTATGCACACTGTTGCGCCCGGCCAGTAAAATGGACAGGGTAATGATGGCACTCGCGGAGATTTCCAATAACGACATTAAACAGCGGCGCCTTTTAGATCACTGGTGTATTGCACTACTTTATCCTCGCCAATAATGGCGCTGACGGCAATGGGTTGGTCGCCAAACAGCGCTCGCAGCGCAGCGCGGGCCGCATCGGCATACGCCATAGAGGCCGGCGCAAGCTGCAAGTGCAATGAGGCATCGGCCCGCTGATGCAACGCAAATTGCGCCAGGGGCAAGGCGTGCAACGCGTGGGTAATTTCAATGTTATTGAGCCATTGACCCCGTGCGGTGCGATAGCGCACCGGCCGACGGCCAGACACATCCACCAACAGTGGGCCCTCGCTGCTGTCGGTCAGCGCCGCGTAATCACCGGTGCGGTAGCGCAGCAGCGGCAGGCAAAAATTAAAACCGCCGGTTAAGGTGATTTCACCGCGCGCGCCTGGCGCCACCGGCTGCCCATGGGGATCTAAAATCTCCACGTAAAGGTCGGGCTGTAGCAGTAAAAAACCACCCAGTGCCTCGTCGTACACGCCAATGGGCCCGGCTTCATTCATGGAATACAGATCTAACACCGGGGCGCAAAAGCGCGCTTCCAAGGCCGCCTTTAACCCGGCAGACAATACCATACCCACCGAAATCAGCGCGCGCGGCTGAGTTTTTAGGGGCAAGCTCAGAAGCTCGGTAAACGACAGCGGATCGCCCGTATAAATTTCCGGATGGAGCGCATCTAAGTAGGCGGCGCGATCACTGGGGCTGCGCCAGTCGTTGGGGTGCAAGTTAATTTTTGCAAGCCCCGACTCACCCAACTGCGGTGTGACCGACACATAGGTAAAGCAGCGCGCCTGAAAACCCACCAACACAACACCCACCTGCTGCGGCCCCGGTGTCAGTTCTATGCCAATGCGGCGCAATGCCTTGCGATGAAAACTTAAATAACTTGCCGCCACCCGCGGGTGCGAAGGCAACACCAGCGGGTTGCCCGTGGTACCGGTGGTGGAAAAGTGAATGAGTCGCTCAGTGGGTACGCTGTCGGGTACAAACGCGGCAATATCGCGACCGAGGTCAGCCCGGCAAACGGGCGCTATCTGCGTAAAGCGCGGTTCAGGGCCTTGATCGCGATAATGGGGCACATCGCGCCACGTCTTGGTAACAAAGTCCGCCAACCAGGGTGGCGCTTGACGGCTGGTCCAGAGCGGCTTTCTGCTGGCGATATCGCGCTCGAAATGTTCAAGTATTTGTAGGTCTTCACGCAACAGCCGGTTTCCGCTTTGGTTGCGGTAGTGCGGCGCCCGTGGGTGTTCGCGCAAAAATTGCAGCATTCGAGCGCCGGCATCAGTTAAGGTGGGATAGCGCTCGTGATCGGCGTAGAGCATCATTCGCGCGTCCATTTATCGGCCGCTTCGGCTGCCGCTTTTTGGGCCAGCGCCTCGCGAATCTCGCGCGCGCGTTGCTCCGCCGCTTGGCTTTCTTTCAGCAATCGCTGCCGCTCCAAACTCGATAAAGCACTTAATCGGTCCGTCGCCTGCGCTTCGCTTTCACCTTCGGGGCGATAACCAAGCCGCGCCAACACAAAGCGCGCAAACTCTTCGCGACGCTCGCTGTCGTGCAGGCACTTATCCACTCGGCTAGACTTTGCCAAGGCCGCCATGTCGGCGCGCAACAGGGTCAACATAGTTTCGCCATCCAACCAGATGTTGCGAAACCACTCGTGCCCCAGCAACCAGACACAGAGCGCCGTGAGCTGCAAATGCTTGCGATCCGCTCCGGCTTCCTGGCCGGTAAAGTCTTGCAGCTCTGCGGCGCTTGCGCGATAGCCTACAGCGCGCAAACAGTCGTATACCAGCGCGGCAATTTCCAACTGGCCACTATTGCCGATGCGCGGCTCGTCGAGAAAGTCCACCGGGCAATCGGCAACGCGCGCTACCAGGCACTGCAATGGCGGGCCAATTTGTTTCATGGGCAAACTCCGAAACGGATCAATAGGCTGTTAAACAAAATGCGCGTCAACACCTGCGAAATCCAACGCCCGCAGCAATGGCCTACACCCGCCCGCAACACACCTCTCCTGCGCATCACGCGCAACCGCCCTACGCCCATCATGCGTGTCCACCATAGTGACGCTTGCTGAAATCACGGGCAAAGGCAATCAGTTCATCTAAATCGTTGACCGCGTGAATTTGCCAGCCCTGTTCGCTCTGTGCTCGGCGCAGTTCAACACTGTATTTAGATTCATCCGTGTGCCAGTCTCGCCACAGGTTTAGCGCCAGGGTGCCTCCGGCGCGCCCGCGCTTAAGGGCTTGAGCGGCCACCTGCCAGCCGCTATTGCCGAACTCGTCGGTCTCGAACATTGTTGTAATACCGTCGTCGGAGATGTGCAGTATGTGGCAGTCGCGCGCGTGTTCGGCCCGGGCACTGTAAGTCTCGCGCAGTTTGTGAATAGGAAAGCTTGTGCCGCCGCCAAAGTGACCGGTTAGTATGCGCAGAATTTGCATTTCCTCGCGCACAAAGCCCGGCGTGCTCACAAACTGATTCTTACCACTCCACAAGGTCGCCTGTACCCGCGAACCACTGCGCAATGCCGATAAACAAATCACCGCACCGGCCAGGGCCGTGTAGGAAATTTGCTGCTGCGGGTTGGGCATTGAGCCAGAGCTGTCGATATAGATATCCAGGTCTGTGGGCTGAAGATCGGGTTCAGCGCCGGCCACCTGACCATAGTGGCGCTTCATGGTAGTGACCCCGGGCACTGCCTGTGGCGAAAGGCCGAGACTGGCCAGCCAGTCGATATCGTCCAGCGAATCACCCAGCTCCCACACCTCTAGCCCTTCTATCTGGGGCTCGCTGCGGGCGGCTGCTTTCTTTTTCGGAAAGGGAATTAAATAAGGCAGTGCCGCCTCTCGGTAATAGCGCACCGCCAAATCGTGATCGCTCATGTTAATGCCGGCCGCGCGCAATATTTCCCCATACTCATAGGGTTCGCGGCGCTGCCCCTGGCCGCCCGGCTTGGCGCCGCCGGAGGCCGGCAGCGCCACCTCGGCCCCCGAGCCCGATTCTGGGTCAAGGTCTAAGTTGTCGTTAATGCGCGGGTCTTCCACCGGGTGCAGCGCACCTTGCAGTTCGTCCTCGTCGTATTCAATCAAGCCGCTCGGTTCGCAATCCACGCCCGCCGCACGGGTATCGTGCAAGCGCTCTATGGCACGGGTATCGTCGTCGGCAGCTTGGTGCAAATAGGGCAATAGCAACGCGGCAAAACGCGCGCCGCCGGTAAGCCAATCGCTCGCGTAAACACGCACCAGGCGAGCGCCGAGCCAGGCGTGGCTTTCAAATAGCGAGTCCTCAACTTTAACGTTGAGCGAACCCCGCTCAAGCCCCCAAAGGTGTTCGTAAATGCGCATGTACAGTGGCCATACACCAACTTCTGTTTGCACCGGTTGGCCCGCGGCCAATTGCTGATAAATCGCGTGCATACGCAATTGGCTTTGCCTTTGCAGGCGATCGTTAATCAACAAATCCGTGTACAGATTGGCCACTGTGGCCGCGTACTTTTCCAGGGTCGGTAAACCCCGGCGGATGCGCGCCAGCAAGCGAAAGTGATCGCTCGCATTGGCCGGCGCCAACACATGGTGGCCAATTTCGTGGGCGAGCACTTCCACGGCGTAGTCTTCCAGACCAGAGGCCTGCACTGCTTCAAGATCTACCACCACGCTCTGATCGGCAAGGCGAATCATCGCGAAGGAGTTGCTTAGCCCCTCTCGCTTGGCCGCCAAGGTTGTCTGGCACAAGCGCGGGTCAGACAAACGGGTAAACTGGCTCCACACTGCCAGCGCCTGCGGCCAGGCCGCCTGCCAACGGGCCAGTAATGCCGAAGAGGCCGTTTCTGTCATCGCCAGGGCACCACGCAAAATGAAAAACTGTAGGGCGAAAAAAGCGCCGCCGTGTGCGCGTTCCACACCAGCTGCAAGCCCTCGGGGCAAAAGTCGATGTCCGCTTGGCCGCGCGCGCCGAACAGCCTGCTCGCCTTTAGCCGCGGCGGCTGATCTACCGCCACCTGAAAATTTGCCGCAGCAAGAAAATCGGCCCGGCTGGCCGGTAGCAATATGTCGCCAAAGCAATCGGCCAGCAGCAGAAAATAGCGATCGCCGCTCTCTATCACAAACCCCTCGGCACAGGCGCGCACCAAAGGCGGCTGGGCAAAGTGACCACCAAAACCTGTAAAGGCACCAATGACGCGAAGTGTCGCGTTCATGGGCGCCGGCGCCAATAGCCAGGGGTCTTTTTCCAACAGCTGCAGCAAGGCAACCAGCTCGCGGTCTTCGGGCAATCCGAGCAGCGCGCGCGCCGCAGTGGGTATGTTAGGCGCAACGCGCAACGCCGCAGCGCGGTACTGAGCCGCACCCGACCGCCACGCGGCCAGCAAACCTAAATCAACCAACGCAGTGGCCGGCACCTGCGGCCCCTGCTCGCGCAGCAACTGCAGCCATTGATCGGCACGTGCGCCCTGGGCGTACACATTCAGCAGCGCGTTACACAGTGCATTGAGTAGCGGTGCCGGTTGGTGCGGTAAGAGTGGCGCTAGCGCGGGCAAAACGTCGCGCCAAAATTGATCGAGTAGTGCCCCGCGCGCGTGGGCGCCACAGAGCTCGCGGCCCACCAGTTCAAGACCCAGGTCAAAGGCGGCGCTAACAAAATTGCCCCGCCGCTCGGCCGCTACCACTGACAGTAGCGGGCTGATGTTCTCGCGCAAAAACTGGCTGAAGCGCTCGCTGTCAAATCCGGGAAAGCGATGGTGCGCCTCGGCTACCCGCCGGTTAAAATCCTGCCGCCCCAGGCGCAACCACTCGGCAAGTTCGCGACTGATAGTCATTTTTGTGAACGCAGCCAGTGCAGATAGTTGGTGTAACGCTGGTGCAGGTATTTGAGTTTCAACAAATCGTCGTACAGATGACCGTAGAGTTTTCGGCCCTTGCACCACTCGGCCACCAGGCGCTCAATTTTACCAATGCGGGTGCGCGCCTCGCTTTCACTCACGGCCTCTAGCCCCAGGCTAAATTCTTGCTGCAGTGCCGCCACTGGGTCTTCGTGGTCGAGCCCCAGCCGTTCAAATTCGGCATTGGAGGCGTCAAACAGCTGCCGCAGCCAACTGATACTGTCGCACCGATAGGCGGCGTTTTCCGGCAGCGAAAAAAACGGCGCGTCCAAGTCGGGCTTGAGTTTGTCGTTTAGCACAAAGGGCAGCACCTGGCGCAAATCTTCCAGTTCCACCACCCCATTGCCGCGAAAATAGGCCAGGGCTTTGGCGTATACCAGCAGTGTCATCAGGTTGCGCACCGACAACCCATTGCGCGTCTGGCAGCCGATGTCTTTCAGGCGGTCGCGCCCGTTATCGGCGGCCACCAATTGCGCCCAGTCTATGGCCGCCAGGCGCGCGGTGTCCTTGGTCATGTATTCAAACTGGGCGCCAGCCGCTTCCGACAGTTCAAACTGGCTGGCAAAAAATTCAATGCGCCGGCGCAGCGGTGTCGGCAGCGCCACCTGCAGTATGTCTTTATTGAGTTGATCAATTTCCGCTTCGGTGAAGACTATCTCTCTGGGCACCACTTCTTCCGGGCGAATGCCCTCTTCAATGCGCACCAACAGGTCGTTCAAAAAACGGGGGTTAAATGACAGGGCCTGCACAATGACATCAATGCGATCGCGCAGCGCTTCAATTACTTGATAGGTGCCGCCGCCTTGGTCATCGTTGGCCGTTAAATACCAAGCGGCCTCTGGGCACTCGTAAACGTGATTTAGCACTTCGGCGTAGTTGTCGCCCATTACGGTGAGCAGCGCACTTTGGGTGCGGGTGGGAATGCGGTTGTACTCATCGATAATTTTGACCCGCATGCCCAGCCAGTTGCGCCAGGCAATGCGAATATCTTCTATGCGCTGAGCGCCCACCAAATCCGCCGGCAGCGGGTTGCCCAGCAGGTCGGCAATAGTCATCTGCGGGTGCCCGTGCTGCATGGCGCGGCGCACCTCCTTCACCGGGTAGCCCGCCAGCACACCCATTAAAATGGCGCTGGCCGTCTTGCCCCTGCCTGGGCCGCCCACAAACAGGCATTTTCGGCGGGTGGCAAAGGTGAGCAACGGCATTAACACATAGCTGGAATAGCTCTGCGCGGAGGGCAGCGTCAGGCGGCGCTTGCTATCGCCCACCACAAATTGCTGCGGTGGCGCGTCGTTGTACTCCATATCGTAATGGGGGCTGATAATTGCGCTGTTCACAATCCAGAAATAGGCCTGGCGCAGCTTCTCATCCAGGGCCACAGGCGTACCCTGGTCATCAAACTCGCTCTGCAAGGGCCCCTGGTAGAGATCGGCTACATCAAACTGCCGCGCGCGCGGCGCCTCTTTGGGGTTGGTGGGCGCCTGTGAAACGCGCTGGAAAATATTGAACGGCATCGACGCTCCCTGTTGATCGTATAAATTCTGCCCAAGCGGGGTTAAATGGCTACACCCTGGGCCCGCCGGCAAATGGCCAAAGCCCCAAGAACGCAAACGCGTTATACCATATTTGCCCCGCCTTGAACTTGCAAGAACACAGTGCCTGGGGGCGTCACACGATGGAAGCATGTACCCGATGTTTAAGGGACATAGCTACCGAAACGGCTCGAAACCAAAGAACGGCCCTGATACCTGCCCTTCGCAGTCCCACGCAAATTAAAAGACCTTGCCCGCCAAGAGCGGCTGAAATATCTACATTTCTAAGTAAAAATTGACCCGACATATGCCGGCCGCAATTGCGTGCCTCTTTGCTCGCGGCAGTAGTGCATTACAGCACGTCAACCCAAGCGAGCTGCTACCCACTTATTCCAGGCAATAAAAAACCCCACCTTCCTTCAAAGGTGGGGTTTTTGTATTGGTGGAGGCGGGGGGATTTATCCAAAAGCCCTCCCTGGTTTTTGCCCTTCGGGCGCTAGCGCGGATCAAAATGCTCCCGGCATTTTGTGAACCCTAGGGGGTTCTGCATACCCCCTTCTTCCAGCCAATAAAAAACCCCACCTTCCTTCAAAGGTGGGGTTTTGTATTGGTGGAGGCGGGGGGATTTATCCAAAAGCCCTCCCTGGCTTTTGCCCTTCGGGCGCTAGCGCGGATCAAAATGCTCCCGGCATTTTGTGAACCCTCGGGGGTTCTGCATACCCCCTTCTTCCAGCCAATAAAAAACCCCACCTTCCTTCAAAGGTGGGGTTTTG
>NZ_JBTUOC010000037.1:0-56753 GCF_058345725.1 Simiduia sp.
TCGTCGGCCCAGCGCTGCATGGCGGCCAGTACGGATTCATTGATGCGCAGGGGGTAGGCTTTTTTAGCCACAACAGCTCCTAGTAAAGAGAGCCGGCGTTAAGCACCGGTTGAGCATTGTTTTCGCCACACAGTACCACCAGCAGATTGCTGACCATGGCCGCCTTGCGTTCATCGTCCAATTCGACCTCGTCTTCGCTGGCTAGCTGCTCTATGGCGTCTTTCACCATGCCGACGGCGCCCTGCACAATAATTTTACGCGCGGCCAATACGGCACTGGCCTGTTGGCGCTGCAGCATGGCCTGGGCTATTTCTGGGGCATAGGCCAGGTGAGAGAGGCGAGCTTCGAGCACTTCCACGCCGGCTTTGCCCAATCGATCTTGGACCTCGGTGCGCAACTTCTCGGCAATGGCGCTGGAGTGGCCGCGCAGGGTCAGGCGGTGGTCGTCGGCGTCGTGCTCGTAGGGGTAGCTGGTGGCGAGATTGCGCAGGGCCGCTTCGCTTTGAATCGACACGTAATTTTCGTAGTCGTCCACTTCGAAAACCGCGTCGTAGGTATCGATGACGCGCCACACCACCACCGCGGCTATCTCGATGGGGTTGCCGTTGGCGTCGTTGACTTTTAGGCGCCCACTTTCAAAATTGCGCACCCGCAGACTTACCGGCCGTTTGGCGTAGAGGGGGTTGTTCCAACGCAAGCCCGGTGTGCGGTCTGTGCCCTTGTAATTGCCAAACAGTTGCAGCACCTTACCCTGGTTGGGGTGCACCATGTAAAGCCCAAACCAGCAGATGAACACCACCACCGAGCCCAACACCGCAAGACCTTTCACCGGTATGGGGCCGGTGACAATTAAAAAAACGCCCAATACTTGCAGTGCCAGCAGCACCAATATCATGGTGTAGCCGGAGCGGCTTTTGCCGTCGTATTCCGTGTGCATGACGCAATCTCCTTTTGAGTGATATCAAATTGATATCAGAATTGCGCAATGCAGGCGTTTTGTCAAGCTGCCGAAATTAGCTGCCGCCGTTGGCGCCTTGCAGTCTCTGATGGGCGTCTGCCAGCAGTTGGTCGGCGGCTTTTTCGCTGATCATAAACACCGCCGCTACCGGAAAAAAGCCGGGAATCTGTGGAAAAGCGCTGGCATCCACCACCCGCAGCCGGTCCACGCCGCGCACGCGAAATTGACTGTCGAGCACGGCCAGCGGGTCCTGGTCGCCGCCAATTTTGGCGCTGCAGCTGGCGTGGTGTCCCCAAGCTTCGTCCAAAACATACTGTCGCAATTGGGCATCGGTCGTGAGCTCTGGCCCAGGTGTGATCTCTCTTTCGATCAAGGGCGCAATCTCCGGGTGCGACAAATAGCTACGCGCAAGTTTGATGCCCTCTACCACGGCGTCCAGGTCGTGTTCGGGTTGGCCGGCGCCTTCGTCGAAGTGGTTAAAGCGAATGTGTGGCGTGTGGTGTGGGTTGCCCGAGCGCAGTGAAATTTCGCCGCCGTTGTTGGTGCTGTGGCCCTTGAGTACCAGCCAGGTCCAGCGCTTAGCCGACCACTGTTGGGAGTAGCCAGGATAGATGCCGGTGTAGCCAATGGGTAGGCCCACCAGCACCAAATCCGGTGCGCCTGGTTGCGCGTGTCGCGACTGTTCAATGCGCGTGGCGACTATGCCGTTCATGCCGTAGGGGCCTTTAAAGGGCTCGGGTAACAGATCCCAAACAGCGGAAAAGTAGCTGTCTAGGCAGGGGTCTTCTGCGGCGCCAGGACGGCAGGGCTTTAGCAGTGCCAGGTCTTCTTTGAGTTCCACACTCACGGCCACCTCGTAACGGTCCTGCAGATTTTTACCGACGCCTGGCAGGTGGACCTTGGGCTTAATGCCGAGTTGCTTGAGGGCGTGCCGGTCGCCTATGCCCGAGAGCATCAACAGCTGCGGCGTATTAAAGGTGCCGCCAGACAGGACCACTTCGTGCCGCGCCATAAGTTTGAGTTTTTCGCCGTGCCGGTGGGGTTGGTAGTCCTTGTCGGCCGCGTACAGATTGCGGCCGACTTCCACGCGCACCCCAATGGCTTTGGCGGGGCGATTTTTACGGGCTTTTCTGACTAGCAGGCGCGTGGCCAAAGTGCCGGTGTAGAGGTGTAGGCGCTCGGGGTATTGCGCGGCGATGGCCATTAAGCGCTCGGCAATGGTGACGCGCACCTGTTGCTCGTTGTGCTGGGGGGTGGCAAAGGCTCCCGTATCGCCGCGCGCTACAAGTGGATGATTTACATCGCTCAGGGTATTGCCCTCGTAGTAGGAGCTGGGGGTGCGCGCGCCTTTGGTGGCCAGTTGATGCAGAACCGGATCGGTGGAGAAAACGCCGTCCTCTTGCCAGTTGGCTGGTAGATAGCCCTCGGTACCGCGGCCGTAGTCCATGGGGGTGCAGTAACCGCAGGCCTCTACTCGTTGGAAGTATGCGCGCATGTTTTCCGCCGCCCAGCTGTCGTCGCCGGTGGTTGTGGCAATGCGATCAAAATCCACGTCGTGAGGGTACATCCACACCATTGCATTGTGGGCCGCCGAGCCACCCAAGGCGGCGCCGCGGGGATACAAAATGCCTTTATTGTCGACGTATTTTGAATTGCGCTTTTGACGGGCCTTGCGCTTGTAGTGCTCAACGTAAAAGTCCCAGCTAATCTCGTTGCTTTCCGAAGCCGCTGTGAACAGCAGGGGAATTTGGTAGTGAAAGGGCGTCAAGGGGTTACTGACCTGCTCGCTGTCCAGGGGGTTGATGCCGGCTTCAACCAGGGCCACGCGAAATCCCGCCAGCGCCAAATTGGCGGCCACTGGGCCACCCCCTGGGCCGGCCCCAATCACGACAAAGTCGTACTCGCGTTTATCGGGGCGATTGGCGCTGGCATTAATTGGCAGGCTGCTGGCGGCCACCGCCGCGCCCAAGCTCTTTAACAGTGTTCTGCGTTGGATGGATTGACTCGACATGTGTATTCATCCCTGTGGTTACTGAGGCGAAAATAGACTGCGATGATTCAATCTGTACGGCGGTTTTAGAAGGCTTTTAGCGCGATTACTGTTGTGAAGATGTTTCAACGGCAGAGACTTGCGGCTGGTGTACATTAACCGCGGCTTTAAAACCGCTGCCAATTCCTTTAACCGATTAATGGAGTGAATCATGCAAGTCTTCCGCAGCTGTCGCGTTAATTTACTTGTACTAATGTGCCTTTTAACGTCTCTGGCTGGGCTGGCGCAGGCGTCATCTAGTGGTGCCAAAGATCCGCTCGCGCAGCCTATCGATACGCTGACTAAGGGCCCGCTGGTACTGTCAGATGCCATTGGCAAAAAGCCGGTTTATTTAAAGTTCTGGGCCAGTTGGTGCTTGCCGTGCCGGGACGAAATGCCGCACCTGCAAGACGCATACGCTAATTACGGCGATGCAATTGAGGTGGTGTCTGTGAATATTTTTGTGAATGAAAGCACAGCCCAGATCGCTGCCATTAAAGACAAGTACGGCTTAACGGTGCCCATTGCGCTGGATAAGACTGGCGCCTTAGCACAGTACTACAACTTTATGGGTACGCCGTTTCACGTGGTGCTGGATGCATCGGGTCGGCCGGTTTACCAAAGCCATCAGGCCGACGAAAAACTCGATAACACGCTGCGTACCCTGGCCAAAAATCCAGCTCAGTCACTGGCTGCGCTAGCGGGGTCAACGGCACATTCAATTTCGAAGAATAATAGTAACCGATACAGTGGGCTGCTCTACCTCAGTGCCACTTGGTGCGACTGGTATCTCAAAGAGACTCACCCGGAAATGGCAAAAAACTGTGTGCAATCACAGACAGTGGTACAGGCCTTGATCAAACAATTTCCAACGCTTGTATTTAATGCAAAGGTATCGCGACTGTGGACAGAACCAAAAGATGTAGCCGAGTACCGGGAAAAGTTCGCCATTGATTACCCCGTTGCTATAGATACCGAAAATGCCACCTTTCTGCAGTACCGCGTCAACCAATTTCCTACGCTGTTGCTAGTGGACAATGGCAAGGTGATATTTCGCCAAACAGATTTTTCCGATCCAGCCAGTGTGATCGCCGACTCCAGTAAGCAGATCGCGCAGTGGCAGCAAGCCAAGGCGGACAAGGTAGCCAGCTTGAAGGCGCCGTCACTATGAACAGCAGCGCCGGTGTTTTGGTGCCGGAGTTCAGCGAACAAGTGGATGCACTGATGACCAGAAGCCTGCAAGCGCAAGCGCTACTGGACAACACAACCGATGCACAACTGGATCAGCTGATAAGCAGTATTTGTATTGCTGTGGGCGAGCGCCTCGACTATTACTGCGAGCGTGAAGTGAACGACACTGGTATTGGCGAACTATCGGCAAAACGACACAAGTTGACATTGGTGCTGGAGGGCGTGCGCGCGCAATTGTTGGGCATAAATACCACAGGAGCCCTAACAGGCAATAGCCAAGACTGCGTCGAATACGTCAGTCCGCTCGGCTGTATTCTCGCAATCGTACCGTTGACCAACCCGGTGCCGAATAGCTTATTTCAAATACTGAATGGTTTAAGAACGCGAAATAGCTTGCTGCTGAGCTTTCCGCGTAAAGCCAAGACCTTGGGTTTGCAATTGGTTGATCAGGTGCGGTCCCAGTTGGCGGCGGCAGGTCTGCCGGTAGATGCAGTGCAAGCGCTACCCGCGCACGCCGACCGCCAGTGGGTACAACTGGCTATGGCCCACCCACAGGTGGCGGTAATTATGGCGGCGGGAGGTGCCGATCTTGTGCGGCAAGCGCAGCGCAGTGGTAATCCATGTTACGGCGTAGGCCCTGGCAATGCCCCGGTACTTATTGCCAAAAGCGCGAAATTAGCCCAGGCGGCAGAGTCCATCGTCAACAGTAAAAGTTACGATAACGGCATAGTATGCGGTTCCGAAAATAACCTGGTGGTGGATGCGACTATTGCATCGGATTTTTTAGTGGCGCTGTCGAAGGCGGGCACAATGGTTCTGAGTGAGTCGCAAAGGCAGCAGGCGATTGCGCGCTGGTTTGAGCCCAATAGCCACCGGCTGAAACCCTCGTGTATTGGTCGCAGCGCCATTGAATTATTGGCCCTTGCCGATATTCATTGTGCGCCCGAAACCCGATTGATTGCCATTCCTGCGCATCGATCAGAACTGGTGCAATTGGCGAATGAAAAGCTGGCGCCGTTGGTGTCGCTATTTGTCGTTGAAGCAGACGGCATCGATTTGTGTCGCGATATTTTACAACTCAATGGGGCGGGCCACACGGCGGTGATCTATAGCGATCGGTCGGAGGAAATTGCTGCCTTTGCAAAGCGAGTACCGGCCGGTAGGTTGTTGGTTAACTGCGGTGCGGTCTTTGGCATGATGGGTGCCACCACGGCAATAGATCTGTCCTTTCTGGTGGGTTCGGGTAGCTATGGAAACAATATCTCAACCGATAATCTTCAGTGGCGGCACTATGTTAATACCAAGCGATTGTTGCGCGAAGTGAATCCCCGCGCCGGACAATGGCGCGCCTGACAAATCTTTTGAAAATACAAGGAGTGAATCATGCAGCACCTGGAAGCACTGAACAAACTGAACGCCATGGCCTTTACCTTTTACACGGCAGGCGCATTTTCCGCCGCGTGTAATCTCAAGATATTTGATGTGCTGGTACAGCCGAAAAGTGCCGAGGAGCTCGCGCGCGCAATTGGCATTCACCCAGAGGGTGCGCGCCGCCTACTGTCTGCTATGGAAAATCTCGAGTTGATATCCTTGAGTGAGCAAGGCTACCAGAATACATCGCTGGCGGGTTACTTGGTGACAGATGCCGAGTACCCCATGGCTTTTCACCAGCACGACTGCTATTTCTATCGCATGTGGGAGTATTTGCCCGACGCGCTGCGGGAATACAGTCCTCGACATGAGCAGGCGTGGGGTCAAAGTGCGCAGGAGCTTTACAAGGCAATCTACGGCAACGACACGCAAATGCGCCACTTCTTCCGTCTGCTGGATTCGTACAATGGCCCAATCGGTGAATTGGCCGCAGAGAAGTTGGCGCTGGAGCGCTTCCATAGAGTGCTCGACCTGGCCGGAGGTACCGGTACCTTTGCCGCAGAGCTGGTGCAGCGGCACAGCCACTTAACGGGCGTGTGCCTGGATCTGGCGCCGGTTAAACACCTGTCAGAAGAAATGATTGCCCGCCGTAGGCTGCACGACCGGTTCGAATTTGTAGTGGGCGACATGTTTGCCGGCGATTACCCTGTCGATGTCGACGTCATTCTGTTGAGTTACATTTTGCATAATTGGGATGACGAGGGCTGTTTGACGATTCTACGGCACTGCTACAACACGCTACCCACCGGTGGCATGCTAGTAGTGAGCGAAAAGGTACTGAACAATGACCACACGGGAGATTGGTGGGGTGTGATGATGAACCTGCAAATGCTCATTGCCTTTCAGCCCGGCGCCAAGGAGCGCACGCAGGCAGAGTATAACGCGCTGCTAGCCAGTGCAGGCTTTTCCGATATGCAGCTACTTAAACTGGATGCACCGCGCGACCTATTGGTGGCTTACAAGAGTTGATCTAACGGCCGGCGCCAGGGGCGCTACGCCGTCGGTCCACTTGGGCACTAATGGTGTCAGGTCGGAGGCCCAGGTTTTGTAACAGCTTTCGCCGCGCTCTGCCAAAAAGTGAATTAGCATATCGACAAATAATCGGATTTTTTCCGGTAGATGCTGTTGTTTTTGGTAGAGCGCGTAGACCGCAAAATTGCCAATCTGCTGCGGCGCGTAAAGCACTCGCAGTCGACCGGCCTCCAGTGCCTGGCGCACCAAAAAATGGGGCGCTTGTATTAACCCGTGGCCTGCGCAACATAGCTCGACCATCGATTCGCCATCGGATACCACCAGCTTGGCGTCGGCCGACAATTTCAATTGACTGTTGTCGGGCAAGGTAATGGCCATGGCTCGACCGGTCTCACTGAATTTAAACTGCACCCAGGGCATCTCTGCAAGCGCCTGTTTCGTTGTGGGAAGGCCCCGCTGTTGAAACAGCGCCGGCGATCCACAGATGAGGAAATCCATGGGGCTGAGTTGTCGGGCAATTAAATTGCTGTCATTAAGCTGTCCGGTGCGAATTGTGAGATCAAAGCCATGCTCCACCATATTGATATATTCGTCTGAGTAAACCGCTTGTATAGCGATGTCGGGATGCGCTCGTTGAAACTGGCTAAGCATCTCCGTGATATAGAGACGACCGTAAGCGGTTGGCAGATTAATTTTTAGTAGACCATTTGGGCGGCTATTGCGTGCTTGCAGGGCCTGTTCACAATCCTCCAGCTCCTTCAGTAGTGCCTTGCTAACGCGATAGTAGTCCTCACCCGCCTGGGTTAACCGAATATGACGCGTGTTTCTATCTAGTAGCGTGACGCCTAAGTTAGATTCCAGGCGCGCAATGGCTTTGCTAACGGTGGAGGGTGTCTGGCCGAGTGTAGAAGCAGCCTGACTGAAGCCTCCTTGCTCGGCAACTTTGGTGAAAATGCTCAGTAACTTTAATTTATCCATTGGTGAAAATTCTTCACTTCAAATGTTTCGTTGTGGCGGTGTTGGCTTCGGTTCTATGCGGCTAACATGCCAGCGAAATATGTGCTGCCGAGCCAGGTGTCTTTAAGCTATGAAAATGTCTCTGTCGAACTCCGGGTTGCATTATTACGGCAACATTATTTGCCCCTACTGCCAGCGCGTTTGGTTTGGGTTGCAACAAAGCGGCTTACAATTCACCCACCACGAAGTCAACTTTCTTTCGTTGCCCACTGCGCTAACCGCGGCAACGCCCTTCAAAAAGGTGCCGGTGTTAGTGGATGACGGCGAAATTATTTATGAGTCAACGGCCATACTTGGCTATCTCTCTGAGAAATATAACCTGGATTGGCAAGCGACAAGCTTAACCGATCGCGCCAAGGTTCGTGCCTGGCAGGCGCAGGCAGCCACTTTGCACGAAATTACCAGAACGATTTTCGCCAGCTCCGATAGTAATGCCTTTAGTCGAGCCAGCGAACAGTTAATGCAGCAGCTTGCGAGCGTCGAAAAACACGTGTCGCTGTCAGACCTTGTCAATACACCGTTGGCGCAACTTAAGTTACTTGGGTTGATTTATGCGCCGTGGGCACTCTTGGTATCTACCTTGAACGAAGGTGCCAGCTATCGGTTGGTGCCACAAGCAGGGCCCGCGCAACACTGGCTGGAAACCCTGTTGGCCTACCTGCCCGTAGATGCAGATTGGCGCGCACAGTACCGACTGCAGCTAATGGTGTTTATAGAAAATATGAATGGCTGTTACGCGCAGCGTTTCTTGGAAATAGCGCCCGCACATTGAATAACGCCGTCAGGCATTTGGAATTATGGAAAGTTACCCCTAAGCCCTTTCTAAGGAATGGGTTCACAAGGAGAGTCTACCGTGAACAATCGAGGCAATTTCGTCGAACATCTACTGGGTCAATGGCAGTCGTTAAATAAAACCGTCTACCAAACGCCATCTCACTCACTGAGTTATACGGCTCTGCGCGAGCAGATTGCCATTGCGGCGCAGTCGTTATTGGACGTGGGCGTCAAGCCGGGTGACAGGGTGATTATTGCCCTGAACGATACACCGCGCTACGCCAGTTTACTACTCGCGTGTTTTTGGGTGGGGGCCGTCGCAATCCCCATCAATCCACGGCTAAAAACCAGTGCTGCGGCTCATATTGTTGAGGATTCGGGCGCGGTACTCGCGTTTGTTGAGTCCGCCGTCATGCATTTGTGGCATGCGGCTGCTTTACAGGTGCAGCGCCCAATGACAATGGTGGTGAGCGGCGACGTGGAAGATGCGCAGCTTGTGTATATCAAGCTCGAAGAATTTCTGATGAATACGCCCTGTGAAGGGCGTTTTTTTTGCGGTGTACTGGCGGCCGACTATCTGCAGTATACCTCTGGGACTACCGGTAGCCCCAAGGGCGTGATGCATCAGTTGTCTGGCATGATTGCGAATAATCAACATTACGCAAAAGGCGTGCTGGGCATTGACGAGCACAGTCGCATATACGCCACCGCTAAAATGTTTTTTGGCTATGGCTTGGGCGCGAGCTTTTTCTTCACGCTCTTGAACAATGCAACCGCTCTGTTGGATCACCGATGGCCCGATAAAACCACGGTGATCGACAACTGGAAACATTTTAATCCAACCCATCTTTTTTCAGTGCCAACTCTGTATGCCAGTATGGCAGAGGTGGTTGAACTGCCGATGATTGCAAAAAATCAACCCATATTAGTATCCGCAGGCGCGACTTTACCAGAGCATTTGTTCAGCCTTTGGCGCAATCGCTTCGGATTGACTTTGCTCGATAGTGTGGGCGCAACGGAAATGGGGCACGTTTATCTGTCGCCCACGATGACATCAGCCAGCGGCGGCAGCGTAGGCGAACCAGTACCCGGATATCAGGTCAGACTACAACCACTAGCAGAGGATTTACCTTCGGACAAATCGCGCGGTGAGCTATGGGTTAAGGGTCCGAGCATGGCGTTGGGATATTACAAAAAGGCCGATAAAACGGCGGAAAAATTTGTCGATGGTTGGTACCGCACGGGCGATTATTTTAGCCACGAAGGCGGCAGCTATCATTTTCTCGGGCGCACAGATGAATGCTTTAAGGTGAAAGGGCGCTGGGTTGAACCCCTGTCTGTGGAAACGTTTCTGGCGGGTTTAATGCCCTATGTCGAGGGCTTTTTGCTGTTGCCACAGCAAACGGCGGCGGGCCTAACCCAAGTGTGCCTGGTGGCGGCGGGCGCCGTGGCCAAGCAAAGGGCCGGCGAGGTGGTGGCCATGGTGGAGGCCAGTCTACCCGACTATTTTCCCAGCTACTACCAACCAGTCAATTTGTACTTTATCGATAATTTGCCGCGCAACGACAACGGAAAGGTGGTGCGATTTGGACTGGCTGAGCGACTTTCGCAAGCCGATCTTTACGTGCGCCAACCCGCCAAGAAACAACGGCTGCACGAGGCTTGATTGGTCGAACTGCCAGCCACCTTTGTCTAGCCAGCCGTTCAATAACCCAGCTAAAGGAGATACATCATGGCGGATTTTTCTCGCGCTGCCAGCCAGTACGATGAAATAGTACTGGAGAAATTACTCAGTCGTGCGGAACTCGGTGCCGGCAATGTTTTTGAAACTCTGGCCAACGAATTGCCGAGCGCTGCCCGCGACAATATCGAACTCGATGCGCCACTGGCTCTGTTGCAGGGCAGGCGTATTTCGTTGCACCAATTGGTGTGTCGGGCCGGTCAATTGGCTAGTTGGTATGCGTCCATTGGCGTGGCGGCCAAAGATCCCGTTGCATTGCTGCTGCCCGATAACCTGGACTATATGCTGCATTTTATTGCACTAAACCAATTGGGTGCTGTGGCGGTCTTTATCAATGGTCAACTGTCCCCGGCCGTGGTGGCCCAGTTTATCGGGCGCGTGGGTGCCGTGCGAGTGGTGACGCAGGAAGCGCGACTGACCGAGTTGAGCACAGCCTTGCAGGCGCACGCGGTTGTAGCCAATTGCACCGCACAGGAGTCAATTGCGCTCGATAGCTTGGCGCCGCTGGCTGGTCGCTACCGGTTTCAATTTGACGATATAGTTTTATTGGCGCACACCTCGGGTACCACCGGCATTCCCAAGGCGGTGCAATTTAGCCACGGCGGCTTTTTCTATGGCGTCAGGCAGCAGGTGAAGAAAATGGTGGGCGAGCGGGTGCTTAACGCCCTGCCGCATTCGCACGCATCGGCATTGTCGATCATGATGAGCTACCTGTTGCGCGGTGCGCGAATAAAAATTCAAAGCCACAAAGCACCAGCGCAGGTGCTAGCCGGTGTGGCGGCGTTTCAACCCGATATTTTTATCTCCTTCCCGCGGGTTTATACCGAAATTTGTCGCCAGCCGCTGAATGCACTTGATTTCAGTTCTATCAGTTGTTGGCTGAGCACTGGCGATGCCAATCACCGGCAGCATATTGAAACCTTGATGGCCTTTGGGCGGCACGAGTATCGGGGTGAGTGGCATGAGGGCTCGGTTTTTATCGATAATTTTGGCTCCTCCGAATTTGGTTTTGCCGCGTTTCGCAATGTGCACAGGCCGGGTTCCGAGCGCTTCGATCGCTGTATCGGCAAGCCCTTCAGCTGGGTAGACGCCGCTATTTTGTCGGCCGACGGCCAGCCGCTACCAGTGGGGGAGGTGGGTTTTTTAGGCGTCAACTCGCCCACAGTGACGCCAGGTTACTGGAATAATACGTTGCTAACACTGAAAAACCGTTTGGGTGGCTATTGGCTAACGGGCGATTGGGCCTACCGGGACCAAGACGGTTATTTCTACCACGTGGATCGCACCACCGACAGTATCGAGCTCGATGGCCAGACTTTTTACAGCACTCAATTGGAGGAGGCCATACTGGCGAACGTTAGCGATGTGTTTGACTGTACGCTGGTGGCTTGCGCGGGCACCGATGCAACCGCGCGTTTGGGCGTGATTTGTGAAATCATTGCACCGGTCGACGAGGCGCAATTGCGCGCGCGCGTGCACGCATTTTTGCGGTCCCAGGGCATAGCGGCGCCCGTCGATCTGCGAATTGACCGGCGCCCCACCGAACAGGGCGTCACGGGCAAGGTACTTAAGCGACGGGTGCGCGAACAGCTCAGCGAAGCTATTTAGCGGCTGGGCCTGTGCCGATTGCGGCGCGCGCGCCAGATGACGTCGATACAAAAGCAGGCAACGCCCAGCCAGATAAAGCTGAAGGTGGTAGATTTTGCGGGGCCAAAGTGCTCGCCGTATATCAGCACCGCCAGAAAAAACATCAAGGTGGGGCCTATGTACTGCAAAAAGCCCATGGTGGTGTACTGAATTTTACGCGCCGCGGAGGCGAACATCATCAAGGGTATTGTACTCACAGGGCCAAACACAGACAGCAACGCCCAGTGGGTGTGCGACAACTGGTCAAACGTGGCCTGGCCGTACGCCCACAGATAGGCCAGCGCCGGCAGCAGCAAGTAGGTGCACTCGATCATCATGCCGTTCAGGCTGTCGATGGGCGCGAGCTTGCGAATTAAGCCGTAGAGTGCAAAGGAGCTGGCCATGCCCAGTGCCAGCCAGGGCACAGAGCCAAATACCGCCACCTCTATGGCCACGCCGGTGCAGGCTAGCAACACTGCCAGCCACTGCAATGGGCGCAGCCGCTCGCTCAAAAAGATGCCGCCCAAGGCCATGTTTAGCAGCGGGTTGATGTAGTAGGCCAGGCTAGCCTCCAGGACTTTGCCCGTGTTGACGGCATAGACAAACAAAAACCAGTTGCCACCCAGCAATAGCGTGGACGCCAGTAGTGCCAAGAGCATTTTGGGGCGCCGGTAATAGCTTAACAAGGTGGGCAGTTGTCGAGTAACCAAGATAGCCAGCAAAACAAATAGCCAGGACCAGGCGATGCGGTGTGCCACCAACTCTAACGGCGGAATGATGCTGATAGCCTTTAAAAATATGGGGAACAGGCCCCAAAGCAGAAAGGCGCCAACGCCTAGGCCTACGCCCAGTTTTTGCTCGCGAGTAAATTCCACGGTGTGTCCTGCTGTCGTTATCGGCGTGTAAGGCCCGGGGGCCGGTGAGCGCGTCTTGAATGCGCGCTTGCGGTGGTGCTGTCGGCCGTGCAGTGGCTCGGTGAGCGCACATAAAAAAGGCCGCTCGCGCGGCCTTTAGCGAATAGATGCGCGACCTGTCAGAACAAGACGCGGCAGCGGATGGTTCCCTCAACTTCGCGCACTTTTTCCAGGGCAGTTTCAGAGTTGGCGGCGTCCACCTCGATAACCACATAGCCCACTTTTTCATTGGTTTGCAGATGCTGGCCAATGATGTTGATGTTGTTTTCTGAAAACAGCCGGTTAATGGCCGACATGACGCCGGGCACATTGTGGTGAACGTGCAGCAGGCGGTGTACGTTGGCGTGCGCCGATAGCGCCACTTCGGGGAAATTCACCGAGCTGGTGGTGGTGCCATTGTCGGAGTACTTAATCAGTTTCTCGGCCACTTCTACGCCAATGTTGGCCTGGGCCTCCATGGTGGAACCACCGATATGGGGGGTCAAAATGACGTTGTCTAAAGACCGCAAGGGCGACACAAATTCATCCTGCGGCCCCTTGGGCTCCACGGGAAACACATCGATGGCAGCGCCAGATAATTTGCCCGCCTTCAAAACTTCGGCCAGCGCGTCAATGTCGACCACGGTACCGCGCGAGGCGTTAATCAAAATGGCTCCGGGCTTCATCAGTGCCAGCTGCTCGGGGCCTATCATCATTTTTGTGGCGCCGGTTTCGGGCACGTGCAGGCTGACAATATCCGCCTTGGCCAAAAGTGTATCCAGCGACACCTGCTCGGCGTTGCCCAGGGGCAGCTTGGTGACCACGTCGGAAAACAGCACCTTCATACCCAGCGACTCGGCCAACACGCTGACCTGGCTGCCGATGGAGCCATAGCCCACAATGCCCAGGGTTTTCCCGCGAATTTCAAAGGAGCCCTCGGCCGATTTCAGCCAGCCGCCCCGGTGGCAGACGGCATTTTTCTCGGGGATGCCGCGCAGCAGCAAAATGGCCTCGGCGATTACCAATTCGGCAACTGAGCGAGTATTGGAGTAGGGCGCGTTAAACACAGCCACCCCGTGTTCCTGGGCCGCTAACAGATCGACTTGGTTGGTACCAATGCAAAAGCAGCCCACGCCAATCAACTTGCCGGCGGCTTCGAATACTTCGCGGGTTAGCTGAGTGCGCGAGCGCAGGCCCACAAAGTGCGCATCTTTGACGCTTTCCAACAGCTCTGCCTCGGGCAGGGCGGTTTTGTGATACTCGATGTTGGTGTAACCTGCTTCGGTCAGCTTATCCACTGCGGACTGGTGCACGCCTTCCAGCAAAAGGAATTTGATTTTGCTCTTGTCCAGAGACACCTTGGCCATGGGATACCACCTTAATATACAGTGCGCAGGCCACCTGGAAAGGGGCCGGGGAAAATGGGGCGCCATGATACCACAGCTCCTTCGCAGGCCAACTGCCGGCGCGCAATCTATCGCTGATAGCCGACATTTTTCCTAAGAATGCTGCCAGATAATGCCGGCGGTTGGGTGCAATTTAGACGGCCCTGCTGCAAAACCCATGAGAAACGCTATGGAATACCAACACCGCCTAATTGGCCCAGCCGACTTTACCGCCCGCTACGGCGCTTTGCGTCTGGGCAAAATTATCTGCGTCGGACAAAACTACGCTGACCATATAAAGGAGATGAACAGCAACGTATCTGCAGAGCCGCTGCTGTTTATCAAAACCGCCATTTGCGCCTGCCCAATGGAGGCGGGTTTTAGCCCCCCGACGCGCTGGGGCAGCTGCCACTTTGAAACAGAGATGAGCGTATTGATTGGCGAGCGGCTAGACCGGGCCAGCGAAGCCGAAGCCGCTCAGGCGGTGGCTGGTGTGGGCTTGGGTCTGGATTTAACGCTGCGCGAATTACAGGCGGCATTAAAGGCCAAGGGCCATCCTTGGGAGAAGGCCAAGGGCTTCACGGGCAGCGCGCCTTTGTCTGCGTTTGTGCCGCCGCCGGCCGATCTGCAGGCCGTGTCGTTGCAATTGCGCCAGAATGGCCAGCTGCGGCAATCGGGCAACACGGCGCAAATGCTCACGCCGGTGGTGCCACTACTGGCCTACGCCAGCCAGTTTTTTGTGCTGGAGCCGGGCGATGTACTGTTAACGGGCACCCCCGCCGGCGTAGGCCCGCTGGCCAGCGGCGATCAACTGGAAGCCAGCTTGGGCGACTTGCTTTCCGTCGCAACGCAGGTGCTGTAACACCCCTAGTCAGGCCCAACCTAATCGACAGTTAAAGGACACTCGCAATGGCGCAAACCATTTTTATTACCGGTGCTTCCAGCGGCCTGGGTTGGCAGATGGCGGTGGAGTTCGCCGGCCGCGGTTACCAGCTGGCGCTCACCGCGCGGCGCCAAGATCGGCTCGCGCAATTGCAAGCGCAGTTGGAGGCAGATTTCGGCGCGCGCGTGTGGGTTGCGCCGCTGGACGTGACTGATGCTATGGCCGTAGAGCAATGCCTGCTGGCGGCGCGGGATCACTTTGGCAGCATTGATAAGGTCATCGCCAACGCCGGGGTGGGTTACACCCAACGAGTGGGTCGCTTGGCGTTTGATAAAGTACAGGCCACCTTGAACACCAATGTGCTGGGGCTGATGGCGACGGTAGATGCCGCCGCCCGTTTGTTTGACGCGCAGGGCCACGGGCACATTGTGGCCATCAGCAGCGTGGCCGGCTTTCGCGGGCTGCCGGGTGCTGCTGCCTACAGTGCGTCCAAGGCGGCGGTGACCACCTACATGGAAGCCCTGCGCGCGGAACTGTATCGGTCGCCCATCGCGGTCACCCTGCTGTGGCCCGGCTATATCGATACCCCCATTAACCAGTCGGCGCGCGCGCGGCCGTTTTGTATTCCTCTGGCGCGCGGCGGCCGCCTATTGGCGGATCTGATAGAAGCCAGGGTGGCGCGCGCCACTGTACCGCGCTGGCCCTGGGCGCTGGTGGCGCGGCTACTGCGTCTTTTGCCCACCGCGTTGATTGCGCGCTTCGCCTAACTTTCAACAGGACAATCGCTTTCAAGGATGCGCTATGCAAAGGTATGTGATTACGTTGTTATTCGTCATGGTGTTGGCACTGCTGGGTTTGTACCTGCAACCCACGGGCCTGGCCTGGCGCACTCAGCCCCTGTTGGTGTTGCCCATGGTGTTTGGCTATGTGTTGCTTATCTGCCTGTTTTTAGAGCGCGCCATTGAAGTGTTTTTGTCGGCGCTGCGCGGTGGTGGGGCCGACATGCTGGATTTACAGCTCGAAGAGTTGGCCGGCCTTGCGGCCCCCACAGCGGCGCAGCAGGAGCGCTGGCACCAACTGCAACGCGAGCGCAGTGCCTATCGCAGCCACTCTCGCCTCATCGCCCAGCAAATGGGTTTGTGCTTTGGCCTGATTGTGGCTCTTGTGGGGGTGCGCATTCTCGATCAGTTAGTGGCAGAAACGCCTGCGGGTATTCAGGGGCGCATGTTTGTGATGGTGGATGTACTGCTGACCGGCAGCGTGCTGGCCGGCGGCAGTGATGCGGTGAACAAGTTGACCAAGGCCTACAGCCAGTTGATGGCCAGTGTCGCGACAAAACGATTGAAAACCTGAGGCAATAATGGTGTATCGCTTAGTATGGTTGGTACTTGTTTGGCTGGCTGCACCGGCGCTCGCCGCAGACGCAACCGAAGACCTGCTGGGGCCGGTGAGTGCCCAGCGGCTGTTGGCGCAGCCGGCCTTTCAAAAAAACTACCGGACTCAACCGGTCCCCGCGGTTTCCAAGGAAGCGCGCGCGGCATTGCGCGGCGTGGATATCGTGGTGTTGTTTGGCAGTTGGTGCCACGACAGCGTGCGCGAAGTGCCGCGCTTGTTACAGGCGCTGACGCCGGTGGTCGATGTCAATGTCCAGCTCATTGGTGTGGATCGCCACAAGCAGGCGCCATCCGCCTGGGTGCAGCAATACCAGCTAAAATTTACGCCCACCGTGATTGTGTTGCGCGATGGCCGCGAACTGGGTCGCGTTATCGAGCGACCAGAGGGCGACTGGTTGGCGCAACTGGTGCGCATTGCCCGCGAAGCGGCAGCGCAGTAACAGCGCTGCATTTATTGAAGCGTGTGAAACCATTAACACGCAATTTTTTTCACAGGGAGTTTATCCATGTATAAAACAGCACTGGCACTGACGATTTCGCTGCTGACAGCTTCGTTTAGCTTTGCCGACCTCCGGCAGGACGTCGAGAAAGATTATGCAGGTCACCTTAAACCGCTGTTCGAGCATTTTCACAAAAATCCCGAGCTGTCGCATTTGGAATTCGCCACGGCCAAGCGGTTGGCAAAAGAGTTGCGCGCCGCAGGCTTTGAGGTGACTGAAGGCGTGGGCAAAACCGGCGTCGTAGCCATCATGAAAAACGGCGCGGGCCCGCTGGTGATGATGCGCGCCGATATGGATGGCCTGCCCGTGGAAGAAAAGTCGGGGCTTGCCTACGCCTCGAAAGCACAGCAAAAAGATTGGGACGGCAATTTGGTGCCAGTGATGCACGCTTGCGGTCACGATGTTCACATCACCAGCCTGGTGGGAACTGCCCGTCAAATGGCCAAGCGCAAGGGCGAGTGGTCGGGTACGTTAATGCTGGTGGGACAACCCGCAGAGGAGCGGGTGGGCGGTGCCAAGGGCATGATGGAAGACGGTATTTGGCGTCGATTCGGACAGCCAGATTACGCACTGGCCATGCACGTCAGCGCCGAGATAGAAGCTGGTAAACTGGTGGCGGTAGAGGGCTCGCCCTACTCGGGCGTGGACAGTATCGACATAGTCGTACCCGGTGTGGGCGCGCACGGGGCCTCGCCCCATCGGGGCAAAGACCCGGTTGTGATCGCCTCGCAAATTGTTTTGGCGCTGCAGACCATCGTAAGCCGCGAAATAGCACCTAAAGAGCCGGCGGTAATTACCGTGGGCTCCTTTCACGCGGGTACCAAGCACAACATTATTTCCGACGAGGCACGCCTGCAGGTGACGGTGCGCAACGACAGCTGGGAGACCCGCGAGTATTTGATGGCGGCAATTGAGCGCGTTGCCGTGAATACTGGGCGTGCCGCCGGTTTGCCCGAAGATAGGCTGCCGCAGGTAATTATTAGCGATGAGCCCACGCCACCGACGGTCAACGATATACCACTGACACAGCGATTAAAGGCGCGTTGGCAGGCGGCCCTGGGCGAGGATATTTTTGACCGTCAATATCGCCGCTTGGGTATGGGCGCGGAAGATTTCCCTTTCTTTACCACCGACCCCTACATTCCCAGCGTGTATTTTCAAGTGGGCGGCACGCCGAAAGCTGACTTTGAACGCGAAGCGGCAGGTGGCGAGCCGGTGCCGAGCCACCACAGCCCGCTCTTTAAAATTCAAGCCGAGCCCGCGGTGACCACCGGCGTTGAAGCCACAGTTGTGGCGCTGATGGCGCTTTTGCAAAAGCCGTAAAGCTTGTCGGTCAAACGCCCCGGGTGGACGGCTGGGGGGCGTTGGCGCTGTATCGGCGCCAGCGCTCTAACCGGCCGGCTTTAAATAGCCAGCGTAAAGCCTAGGCTAACGCTGGCACCGCGCGGCAGGCTGTCCCCTTCAATAGACACTTTTTCCGTGGCGGTGGCAAAATCCAGGTCGACGTAGCGAAACAAGGTAAAGCCCAGGCTATACATGTTCACCTTGCTGCCCGCCTGGTTGCTGCGATAGCCCAGCCGCACATTGGGTAGCCAGAAATTATCGCCCTGCCAGCCGGCACTGACTTGCAACCACTGGTGTACCTCGCCCAAGGGGTCGGTGGTTTCATTGACTTCGTAAAGTGCGCTCACAGCCCAGGTGCGATCGGCGGTATAGAGGCTGCTCTCCAGTGTGACCTTGCTGTCTTGTTGATAGGTGCGCAGCCGCTCGATGATGGCAGCGGCTTCGTCGCTGTAGCCGCTGGTGTCCACGTCGTTAAATTTGTATTCGGGTTCAAAGAGGTCTTCTGCGCTGAGCCCCACACTGACGTGCTCGGCGACCCACAGTGCGCCCACATCCAGGCTCAATTGACTGGTGTTTTCAAAGTCGGCATCGCGAATGTCGTCGAACAGTTGCTCCGAATCGGTGATGTCGCCTATGCGCGGTGTGATGCGACTTAGTCCCATGCGCACGTACTTGGCTTTACCGCCCAGGTACAGGGTGCTGTTGTCCAGCTGCACGGGGTAGCTGTAGCTCATGCCCAGGTGTGTTTGCTGAGCGGCGCGGATGGCCAACAGGCTGTCGTTGGTAAAGCTGCCGGATACATTCCCGGTATTGGGGTTGATCGTGACCGTAAGGCCGCCGGTGAGGTCGTAGGTGGTGGTGGGATCGCCCGGTGCCAAGTCGTAGGCTGCGAGCAGCTGCGTCTCGGCGGTGTCCGCATCAAATTCCAGCGGGTCTAGGATGCTCTGCGCCGAAGCCGAGCCGCTGTAGCCAAAATCGAAGCCTAAGGTGCCCCCCCAGATATCGCTGTTGATGACAAAGTCGGCACTAAAGCCGGCATCGGCATTGGCGTAGCCTTCGCGACTCACCAGTGCCAGCAGCGCACCCACGCGGGTTGCCTCGGCTTCGATCTGCGCAATCAGCGCGTTAAAGTCGGGGTTATTGGGGTCGATCGCATCAAAATTGATACCGGTACTGCTGCCATCGGTGTCGGATAGAGAGTCGGCCAGCGCGTCGTATTGGTCAAACAGCTCCTCGACATCGCCGTACTCCAGCGCGCCGCCCACGTAGATAGCGCCCAGGACGGCGGTGTCTTCGCCCGCGCGCCGGCGGTCGAAACCTACGGCCGCGGGGTTGCTACCCAGGGACAGTGTGCTTTGACCATTGCTGACGCCGCCGGTGGTCACAGCGGGTCCGGCAGCGGCAAATCCGGTCTCTGCGAGACTCGCGGTACTGGCACTCAGGGCAAGGGCCAACAAGGGGTAGCTCAGCTGTTTGGGCATGGGATTCGACTCCTTTTCATTGAGAGTTGAAATTATAGCGGCTCAATCCCACTTCGCCGGCGCAACTTGAGTGCTAGGCTTAGTGGATTGAGGTGCCACATAGGCTTGGCACACGACACCGCGGGAGAGTCGTATGGCAGTAAAGGGCGTTGATGCCTGGGTTAATAAGCTAAATGCAGTGGATCTACCGGTGCTGGGGTCAGTGGTAAAAACCCTTAATCAACTTACCAGCAGCGACGATACGCGGGTTAATCAGTTGAGTGAGGTGGTGCTGAAAGATTCCAATCTCACTTCGCAACTGCTGCGCGCCGCCAACAGCATTCACTTTAACCCCGGCGGCGGCAACATCAACACTATTACCCGGGCCATTATTCAAGTGGGTTTTGAAGGGGTTAAAAATATCTGCATTACCTTGTTGTTGGTGGATCAGTTGCTAGGCGCCAATCCCCGCACCCGGCTGCTGCAGGTCATGGCCAAGGCGTTTCACGCGGCCCTGCAGGCCAAAGCACTATTGCCGAATGCCACCGCCGACGATCGCGAAGAGGTGTTTATTGCCGCACTGCTCTACCACGTTGGCGAACTGGCCATTTGGTCCAAAGGCGAGGCCCAGGCCGACGAACTGGATCGACTGATCAGTGAAGGGGTTGAGGAATCCGAGGCCTGTGCCCAGGTGTTGGCTCTGCAGTTCAAACAGCTCACGCGCGAGCTGGTGAAATGTTGGCACCTGAGCGAGTTGTTGGAGCAAACGCTCAGTCAGACTCGCACGCCCTCGCCCCTGGCGTCGGCGGTGAAACTGGGCGATGAATTAAGTGCGGCCACCCGCTACGGTTGGGATACCTCGGACACCGCAAACGTTTTGAAAAAAATTGCCCAGTATCGCAACGTCAGCTACGAGGTGGCTAAAGAAGATGCGCAAAAGGTGGCTGGCCAAGCGGCCGAAGTGGTGGCGGTATTTGGCGCCGAGAGCCTCGCGAGTCTTATTCCCAGCGCCGACCGAACGCCGGATCTGGGGGTGCCAGTGGAACCAGACGCCGGCGTGCAATTGAAGGTGCTGCGCGACTTATCCAGTGCTGTGCAGCAGGGCACAGATGTAAATACGCTGTTTCAAATTGTGATGGAGGGGCTCTATAAAGGTGTGGGCTTGCCGCGCGTAGGGGTTGTATTGCTGGTGCGCGATCAATTGCTCATGCGTTACGCACTGGGAGCGCAGGCCGCTTTGTGGCGCGACAAACTCTCGGTGAAAAGTAGCGACGTAAATTTTTTTTCCGAGGCTTTGTGTTACAAGGCACCGCAATATTTTGACGCTGAGCGCTTGGCGAAATGCGCGCATTTATTCACACCGCATTTGCAGTCGCTGATGGGTTGCCACCCGTGTGTGATAGCGCCCATCGAAATATCTGGGCGCACCACGGCGCTGTTTTACGCCGATAAAATGGGCCTGCCCATTACCGACGATCAACAGGCCGCCTTCGGTCACTTTGCGCTCCAGGCACAGCAATCGCTGACGGCAATGGCGCTTAAAATGCGCCGCTAGTTCAGCTGCTGCGCCTGATCACTAGTGCTGGCGCCAGTGAGGTATCGGACACCGATCCGCCTTCAATTTTTTGCACCAGTGCTCGCACCATGTGGTGGGCACCCTGGCGAATATCCTGCTCGACGGTGGTCAGCGCCGGGCTCATAAACTGCGACAGCGGAATATTGTCGAAGCCGGTCACGGCGACATCGGTCGGAATATTTTTGCCTTTGGATTGCAGCTCGTTAATGGCGCCCATGGCGATGAGATCACTGGAACACACCAACCCATCAAATTTGCATTCGCTGAGCAGGCGCGCGGTCTGCTCCTGCCCCGACTGCATACAAAAGGCCGCCTGCACATCGGCGTGGGCCTGGCTTAGGCCGGCCTCTGAGAGCGCGCGCAAAAAGCCCTGGTAGCGGGCCTGAATTTCCAGGTGGCGGGTATCGCCCAAAAACACCAGTTGCCGCTTGCCCGAATCCAGCAAGTGCCGGGTGGCCTGATAGCCGCCCTGGACATTGTCGGTGCCGACAGTGGTGTAAGGATTTGCGGCCTCCGCCTGGCCCCAAACCACAAACGGTGCCAGCTGCTCGGCGAGTTGCGCCAGAGCCTCGGGGGCGCTGCCCTGGCCGATGATCAACAAGCCGTCGGCTTTGCGGCCGGCCACATAGGCCAGCGCGCGCTGGGCGGAAAACGCCCGTTGCGTGGAAAACAGCAGGTCGTAGCCGAGCAGTGCCGTCTCGTCGGCCAAACACCCCACCAGCCCCAACAGAAAGGGGTCCGACAATACCTGGCCGCTGCCGGGGCTAAGGTTAATCACCACCGCCAGGGTTTGGCTACGCCCGGTTTTAAAGCTGCGCGCCCGGCTGTCTAAGTGGAAATTGTGGGCCTGGGCAATGGCGTGCACCCGGGCACGGGTGCTGTCGCTGATGAGCGGGCTATCTTTCAGCGCACGGGAGACGGTGGACTCGGCCACACCGGCTAATCTGGCAATATCGGCAAGCGTTTTAGCACGTTTCATGGATGCGACGGGTAATCCCTAACTCTCTGATTTTGTTGCAGGAATGCGTGCATCCTGACAAAAAAATGGGCCTGGGTGAAGTTTTATTATCGCACGGCTGGGCGGGCCAGGCTTGCATTCATGCAATTGATTGCATAACATCGGAAATCCCAATGCAATCGTTTGCATTGGCATAGCTATAATAAACCTAGCCAAGGGGATACCCACATGAGCAATGCAAGAACGCCATTGGCGGCCGCTATCGCCGCACTGCTGGTGAGCCAAGCGCCCGGCGCACTGGCCCAACAAAACGACATGAGCCTGCTGGAAGAGGTGGTGGTCACCGGTACCGCGGGCGGTACTGAAATGCGCAAGCTGGATGCGAGTTTCGCGATCACCAACGTCAACGACGAAGATATCAAACGCTTTTCGCCAAAAAGTACGGCCGACCTGCTGAAAACCGTACCCGGGGTCTGGTCTGAGAGTTCTGGCGGCGTATCGGGCGCCAACGTATTTGTGCGCGGTTTTCCCGCCAGCGGCGACGCGCCATTTTTGACCGTACAGTTGGAAGGCGCGCCTGTGTTTCCGCCCTCCACCGTTTCGTTTTTAGAAAACACCAGCCTGTTTCGCATCGATGAAACCATCGAGCGCATGGAGGGTTTGCGCGGTGGCCCGCAGTCGGTGCAGGACAATGGCCAGCCGGGATTAACGACGAACTTCCTGCTTAAGCGCGGCGCCGAAGAGACCGAAGGCGTGGTGAAATATTCCACCTCTTATTACAACCTGCAGCGTTTTGACGGTCGCCTCAGCGGCCAGTTAGCGGACGGTCTCTACTACATGGTGGGCGGCTATGTTACTTCGTCGCCAGGCATTCGCGACGCGGGCTTTAATGCGGAAGAGGGCAAGCAATTTACGGTGAATATCACCAAGGAGTTGGCGCAGGGCAGTGTCAGTTTCTATCACCGCAGCACCGATGATGCCGGCGTTTGGTATTTGCCCATTGCCCTGAATGTACCGGGTGCCGATGCCAGCTTCAATCAGGTGGGTACCCTGAATCGCCAGGGCAGCCTGCGCTATGGCCCAGATAATACCGAGAAAGCCGTGGACCTGGGCGAGGGCCGGGGTTGGGTCGGGGCCATTTCGGGCGTCAATTTTGACTTGCAGATTAACGATACCTGGTCGCTCACCAACGCATTGAATGTGACCGCCGGCGACGCCGATACTCTGGGGCTGGTGCCCAACGGCGGCGCGGTGAATGTGGGTGCGCTTTTGGACGATCCCAACACCGATCTCGGTGCGCTGGTGGTGGGCCCACTCACCGGTGCCGTCACGGGCAAGGCTGTTGACCGCTCGGCCTATGTGCAGCAATTGGGCCTGTGGGAAGTGCGCAAAGACATTGAATCCTTCACCAATAACCTGGCTTTCACCGGGCAGTTTGAGTCCTCGGAACTCACTCTGGGCTACTATGTGGCCACCACCTCGGTGGACGAGTGGTGGTCTTTGGGCAATCAAAAGTATTACCTGGTGGAGCAGGGCGGCGAGCGCGTGGACGGCATCGCCTGTAACGACGCCAGCGTCGACAGCTGTGGCTGGAATTACGACATTGCCGCCACCGGCGACGCCCGCTCCAATGCACTCTACGGCGCCTACACCTACCACCTTACCGATGCCATTAGTCTGGATCTGGGCGTGCGTCAGGAAAATCATCAGGTGCAATACACTGTGGACGAGGGATTGGACGGTGTGATCACCAAAACCGCCGATTACGACGAAAACAAAACGTCCTACACACTCGGTGCCAACTACGACCTCACCGAAGAGCAAGGTGTGTTTGCGCGCTACAGCCTGGGCTACAAGTTTCCCTACTTCGACGATATTCGCGATAACTACGGCGCCTATACGGCGGGCGAAGACCTCATTAAAGAGGTGACGCAATTCGAGTTGGGCTACAAGGCCGTATTCGACACTGTGTCTGCTTATGTCACGCTGTTTGGCAACGAAGTGAAAGGCGATACGTTTGTGATCCAACCCGGTGCGCCGGCGCAGGTGTACACCAATCAGGCCTACGGCATTGAGCTGGATGGTCGTTGGTTACACGACAGCGGCTTTGCGCTGGGCGTCAACGGCACCTTTCAGGAAACGGAAATTTCCGAAAGCCCCACCGACAACGGCAACGAAGCGCCGCGCCAGCCAGGTTTCCAGCTGCGCATGACGCCCAGTTACGAAATGAGCTTGGGCGATAACACGCTACTGACACTTTACGGTGCGGTTTCCCTGGTGGGCGAGCGGTACGCAGACCAGGGCAATACCGTTACTCTGGACGGCTATGAAAAACTGGATTTAGGTGTGATCCTCGATGCCGGTGAAAACCTGTCGCTGCAGGTGGCGATGGATAATGTCACCGACGAGCAAGCGCTGACCGAAGGCGATCCACGCAATCCCAGCGCGCCCAACGGCCGTTACATTATGCCGCGCAACGTCAAAGTGAGTGTGGGTTACCATTTCTAGTTCGGTGTAATTGTGTGGCGGCTTGTGGCCGCCACACCTTAAACGCTGCCAAGCCCGTAGCGCTTGGGTGCCCGTCCTCGCTGCGCAAAGATGCCCTAGAGGACGCGGTTAGTGGCGCCCCTTTTTATTGTGCGGTGTGAGCACCGCAAAGCTTTCTTCAGGTCCTGTGCTATGACACGCCTTTGGCTTTTCTTTACCTACATAATTTTTGCTGTGTTGCTAAACAGCGTTGGCACAGTGATATTGCAAGTGCAGAACAGTTTTTCTGTGCTGCCTTCCGAGGCAGCGGTGCTGGAGGCCTATAAAGATCTCAGCATTGCCTTAGCTTCATTCTTAGTGGCTTCATTTCTCGTGCGCATTGGCTACCGCCGCGCGGTGATGTTGGCCATGGCTACCATGGCTGCGACCTGTCTGGCGGTGCCGCAATTACCGCATTTCTGGATGGTTAAACTGCTGTTTCTCATGACGGGCATCAGTTTCGCGCTGGTAAAAATCGCCGTCTTCGCCAGCCTCGGTCTATTGGCGCGCGATCAGAAATCCCACGTTAGCACCATGAATTTCCTCGAAGCTTTTTTCATGTTGGGCGTGATGGGTGGCTATTTTGTGTTTAGCGCCTTTGTCTCCACCGACGCACCCGGTGATTTGCAGTGGTTGAATGTTTACTACGTGTTGGCGGGCGTGTGTGCGCTCGCGTGTTTGCTCACCCACTTCGTTGCGCTGGACGAGTCGGCGCTGCAGGTGCAAGCCGCTCCTTTGTGGCAGGAATTCTCGGGCATGCTCGCACTCTGTCGCCGCCCATTGGTCGTGGTATTTGTCCTCAGCGTGTTTTTATATGTGCTGGTGGAGCAGGCCATTATGTCGTGGCTGCCAAGCTTTAACAGCCAGGTGCTGAATTTGACGCCGGCGCTGGGCATTCAGATGGCGAGCATTTTGGCCGCCTCGACGGCCGTGGGGCGCCTGCTGGCAGGCGTGGTGTTTTCGCGCTGGCATTGGTACTGGGTATTAAATGGTGCGCTGCTGGCCGCCGGTGCGTTGATTTTGCTGGCGCTGCCGTTGGCGTCGAACGCCAGTGGCTTACCCGTGCAATCCTGGGCCGACGCGCCGCTTGCGGCTTACGTCTTTCCGCTGATTGGCCTGTGTTTAGCGTCCGTGTACCCGGCCATAAATTCTGTGGTGTTATCGGCGCTGCCGGTGCGCCAGCACGCGCCCATGTCGGGTTTGATTGTGGTGTTTTCGGCGCTGGGCGGTACCTTGGGTTCGCTTATCACGGGTCGATTGTTTGAGTGGGTGGGTGGGGCCCAGGCCTTTTATGGTGCATTGTTACCGCTCGTGGGTATATTGGCTGCACTGTATTTTTTGCGCAGTCATGTGGAGCGCGATGCTGCGGCAGTGGGTGCGACATCGTGAGTAATTTTGTGAATTTATACCCCACACCCGATCAATGTATGCCCGCGTTGTTTAAGGCCGTGCAAGGCCGCCCGCTATTTGACGATTCGAAATTATTTGTGGACGCCGTGCCCCTGCGTGCAGCCGCCGATATCGAGGCGCAGTTTATTGCCGAAGGCAGCGCACCCGGTTTCGATCTATTGGCTTTTGTGCAGAAAAATTTTGCCCTGCCCACCGAGCGACCGATGGCCAACAGCGCGCCTGCCTTGCGACCATCGGCAGCGGAATACGTGCAGTCCCTTTGGCAAACTCTAAGGCGGCCACCCGATCTGCGCCGGGCCGGCGATAGCCTGATTGCTTTGCCGCACAGTTATATTGTGCCGGGTGGGCGATTTCGCGAAATTTATTATTGGGATTCCTACTTCACACTGCTGGGCTTGGCGGCCAGCGGCCAGTGGCAAAGTGTGCGCGATATGGTGGCCAACTTTGCGCACCTGATCGACACCCTGGGCCATATTCCCAACGGCAACCGCAGCTACTATTTAAGTCGTTCTCAACCGCCTTTGTTCGCCCATATGGTGCAATTGCTGGCGGAGGCGTTTCCCGAACAGGGCTGGTTGCAAAAATACCTGCCCGCCATGGCCCGCGAGTACGCTTTCTGGATGCAAGGCGAGGCCGAGTTAGCGCGCGGCGCCGGCGCGCACCGGCGCCTGGTGAGCCATCCCAAGGCGCTGCTCAATCGCTATTGGGACGATGCAGATCAGCCGCGCCAGGAAAGTTACGTCGAAGATGTGGAACTGGCGGCGCGCCATTCGGGTGATGCCCGGGCGCTATATCGCAATCTGCGCGCGGCCTGTGAAACCGGTTGGGATTTCAGTTCGCGTTGGTTTGCGCAACCGGATCAATTGCAAACGGTGCGCACCACCGCAGTGGTGCCAATCGATCTCAATTGCATTATGGTTGGGATGGAGCAAATTCTTGCCGCAGCTTACACCCAGGCGGGCGACCTCGAGCGGGCCGCCCACTTGCAAAGGCGCGCCGAGCGGCGGGCCGAGGTTATCCGAGCGGATTTTTTCTGCCCGCGACGCCGACAGTTTGTGGATTGTTTGCTGCCAGATTTTAGCCACAGCGATAAATCGTCCCTTGCCACAAGCTGGCCGCTGTTTGCCAAGATCGCCACGCCCGATCAAGCCAGTGCGGTATGTCAGGCATTGTCAGAGGCGTTTTTGCGCCCCGGTGGTTGGGTCACCACGGGCCTGCACACCGGCCAGCAGTGGGATGCACCCAATGGCTGGGCGCCCTTACAGTGGGTTACTTTTCAGGGATTGCGCAACTACGGTTTTGAAGCCGCAGCGCGAGCCGGTGGGCAGCGCTGGCTGGCCACTAATCTGGTCTGCTACGAAGCCACCGGTTCGTTTTTTGAAAAGTACGATGTCGAACAGCCGGGGCGTATAGCCAGCGGCGGGGAATATCCGGTGCAACAGGGATTTGGCTGGACCAATGCGGTATTTCTGGTGCTGCAAAACGCCTTGGCGGAGCGGGTGTAACTCCTGGCGGTTGGCAGTTGCCCGCACTAGAGCGCAAACTGCGGGCGGCTCATTCCGGCCAATCGGTGAGCGCGTCCAGCAGAAATGCCTGGCCCTCAAAATTCAGCACCACGCCTTCCTCGCGCACCTCTTGAACAAAGAGTCCAGGCCCTATCACATCGCCTTTGTAGCGGCTGCGGTCGTTAATTATGGCGAACCCTTTGCCCTCTTCGTTGGAAAAGATGTGCGCCGAATAGTACATCTTCGGCAGGCGCGCACGGGTACTGGCGTCTAGGGCGCGAATCGATGGCAGGGTGGCTGGTTGCGTCATAACCGTGCGTACAGCCTGTGCCAGGCCCGGTGCTACGGCCGTTTGCGCCGGCTCCGCTTCGGCGGGAGCGCGATACAGCGAGCTGACGGCACTGGCGTCTTCCGCCGTTGGGCCAGGCGCAGCAGACTTGTTCATTGGGGCTGGAGCTTCAGGTGTTGCGGGGGCATTGTCAGCAGGCTGTGCAGGGACTTGGGCTGGGGAAATTGCGAGTGCAGTGGCGCTCGCTTGTGGCGCCTGTGGTTGTGCCTGAAACCAGACATAGGCCGCCGCGCAGGACACCAACAGCAAGCCGGTGGCCAAGGCCCAGACCAGTCCCGAGGTTTTACCGCCACTCGAGGCCGGCGGCGGCTGGTGCAGCGCCTGCAAGTTGGGCACCTGCGCCTGCTCGCGCCGCTCCTGTTCCGATTTGTTCAATGCATCCAGTATGTAAGACATGGTTATTGTGCCGCTGTGGCGTCTGGTTCGCGCAGGAACTGGGCCAGGTTTGTGCTAAGGGTGTTGTCGATGGCCAGAGCCTCACTCAGCTTCAGCAGGGTTTGCAATCCCACAATGCCATCGGACTCCAGGCCCTGCGACTGCTGAAACAATTTGACCCGCTGGGTGAGCGCACGCGTGAACTGGGTGTTGGTGAGCGGTTTGGGCTGCTTGTCCAGTTCCGCAAAGCGCTGGGCAACCCAGGCCACGGCGGCGCTGTCATCGCCCTGTGCCAAGGGCTTCTGGTAGTCCTCTGGGCCGGACCAGGCAAAAATTAAATCGCCCGTCCACACTTTACTGAGCTCCGACAACGCCATGCTGAGCGTGCCCTCGCGCCCGAGCAGACGCGCCTCGCCACCACCCAAGCCCAGTGCCGCTACAAAGTAGGTGGCGCCGTCGAGGCCCTGCATACGCAAAACCGAGGGGCGATTGTAGTGCAGCAGGCCGTTCCAGTTACTGACGGTGGTTTCTGTGCAGTTCATGCCGGTGCCGCGGGTATCCGCGCAGGGTGCCGGGCCGCTGAGCTGGGGCAACTGTAAATGGCTGAAGAGCGCGCTCAGCGCCAGTGCCTGTGTCGAAAAGCCCTGTTGTTGCAAGCGCTTGAGCGGCGAGATAGGCGCGACGACGGGTGCCGGTGCGGTTACCTCGATCGGTGGCGGCGGCGGGGCGGGCCACAACCATAAGGCCAGTGCGGGCAGTGCACAGGCCGCCGCCAGCCAGGGCCACCAACGGCCGGGGCCAGGCTCGTCGCCCAGTACTTCGGCGGTGGCCTTGGCGAGAGTTTGTCGGTCTACCTGGGTTTTGTTTTCCGCGTAGGTACCTAATAGCACTCGATCGCACAGGATATTAATGAGCCGGGGGATGCCGCCGCTGCGCCGGTGAATGCGCCGAATAATGGCGGCCGGGAACAATGTTTGGTTGGCGGGCAGGCCGGCGATTTGCAGTCGGTGGCGAATATAGGCGCTGGTCTCCGCTTCGCTGAGCGGTTCTATGTGAAAGCGCGCGGTGATGCGCTGGGCCAGTTGCCGCAGCTCGGGTTTGGCCAGCAGTGCCTTGAGCTCGGGCTGGCCGATGAAAATAATCTGCAGCAGTTTTTTGGTGTTGGTTTCCAGGTTAGTCAGCAGCCGGATCAGCTCCAGAACTTTGGTGTCCAAGTTCTGCGCTTCGTCGATCAGCAGTACGGTATTGCGGCCGCGGGCGTGATTTTCCAGCAGAAATTTATACAGTGCCCCCGACAATCCGCGCAGGCTGCGCTGATCTTCGGCTACCGCGATACCCAATTCATCGCTGATACTTTCCAGTAATTCCTTGGCATTTTGCAGTGGGTTGAGCACGAAGGCGACATCGGTGTTTTCGGGTAGCTGCTCTAACAGGCAGCGGCAGATAGTGGTTTTGCCTGTGCCCACCTCCCCGGTTAGCAGTACGAAGCCACCGCCTACGCCCACGCCATACAGCAGATGCCCCAGCGCCTCGCGGTGCTTGTCGCTCATGAATAGGTAGCGCGGGTTGGGGGAAATGGAAAAGGGGGTGTCCTTTAATCCAAAGTAGGTGGCGTACATGGCTGTGGATCTGCTGGGCTGAACGGCAGACGATAGACCTTTGCCGAGCTGGGATCAACTGGTGCGCTTTGGCGGTGTGCGGCTGTCTGGTATGTTTAGACCCCAAGAAAATTCAACACAGAGGAAGCATGCAAATGGGATGGCTTGAAATACTAGGGGTTGCCTTTCTGGTCGTCCTGGCCGTTGTGGCATTTTATGCCTTCAGATTTTACCGATGGCTCAAGCACAGTGCGGGCGATATTAACGAGCTGTTGGCCGTCCAAACCGTGTTGCCACCCATTAACTTCACTTTGCACGAAGCGCCCGACGCCCTGTGGCGTTGCACCGAGCGGCTGCAGGCAGACCGCCGCTGGCTACAGCAGTCGGGGTTTGTCCACGCGGGTGACTTCGATGCGGTGTTGGGACAGGTGGAGGCTCTTATCGCACTCTGGTCCCATCCGGAGTTGGGTATCGCCTGTGCCATTTACGAGTGCAGTGTATATTTAGAAGATCAAGATGATTATCACGTGGGCTACATGGCAGAGTTGTTCGTGCGCTTTGTTGGCGGCTCAAGCCTTACCTTTTCCAACAACGAACAGGCGAATACGCTGCCGCGTCCCGCGCACCATGCGCTGCAGGTCATCGACAGCGACGATCTTGCGGTGGCCTTAGCAAAGCTGAAGGCGACATTGGCCGAGCAGCCGCCGGTCGAGCCCATTGGCGATTTGGTCAGCACCTTTACCCATTTTGTGAGCGACTATAACAGCTGGCTGTGGGAGGAGCCCCAACTGCGCTCACCGGAAGTGTCCAGCCTGATTGCCCAGTTGGGGATTACCCTGGACGATGCCATGGTAGAGCGATTGCTGGCATATGGGCGAGAGGAAAAGTCCGAGCTATTGAGTGCGCGAGTTTTGCAACGCCTTGCGGCTAAAGCCGACATGACCGCAGAAAAATGGGAGCGACTGCGCGAGCGAATGGTGGTTGTACACGCGCAGATGTCGGCCGATGAACTCATCGACAAATTTTATCTATTGCTGGGCGAGGTGTGCGAAAAAGATGAGGCGCGCATTGATGCCATTGCGGAGCTTGAGCACATTGCCTGCCCGGTCACCTTATTCAGTAGTCGACTGTCGCAATTGAAATCGGCCAATCGCATAAAGCTCGTGGCAAAAATGGAAAGACCCGTGCTGTCGTACGTGTACGTTCCAAAGGCCGCTTAGCAATACAGGCTAGTGCGCTCACTCGTCGACGATTTTGCTACGCGAATCATCCAAGTTAACGCCGACAGCTTGTGCAGGGGGTGCCTGCACAAGGGTCAGCCTGCTGTGTCGATATTCAGTGGCGAGGATCGGTGCTGGCGACAAATGGATTTTGTTGGTGCTGCAGGTAAAAGCGATTGAGTTCAGCGTAGTCATCGAGTTCGTGCAGCGCACGAAATTTCACCCAGTCGATCAAGCAATAGAGTCCTATGGTGGCGTAATTCCACTGATTGAATTTACCGTCGCCCACCTGCGCATCCAATTCGCTAAAGAGTCCGGCCAAGCGCTCGCGCTGTAATTTGAAAAACATAACATCGCTGTGGGTGTCGAGGTTGGAGCGCTCGCACAGTAGTAATTGAATTAACGAATCGCTGGCGGCGTTGATTAAGGTTAATTGATTCTCTTCATCCCAGTTGAGGGCTGGGGTAGAAAATTTTTCACTTAAATAGCGAAAGATAGTGCTGGAGTCAAAAATTACGCGGCCGTCATCTTCGAGCATGGGTATTTTAAGCGTGGGATTTTTGGCTTTGAGTAATTTTCGACCTTCGCCGCTAAAGATATCCATATTAACGTATTCGTAGTCGCGCTCAGCCAGCCAGACGCGTAGCCGGCGCACATAGGGGGAGGTGTTGGAACCGAACAGTTTCATGGGGGACTCCCTAACAAATCAGAGTGGTTGACTGGTTTAAAGCGGCTGCCCGAGGGTGCGCACCTGAATAGCTTCAATGCCCTGGCCTGCATCGGCATCGTAGTGACCTAAGGTATCAGAAATCACCACCACCTGGTCAGTGCTATCCATGCCCGCAGCCATCAATTGCTCAAAGGCTTTGCGCAGAGTTTTTTCCGGGTCTTTGGAAAACAGCAATTTGTGGGCAAACACGTTGCGATTTAAGGCCATTTGTCGGCGTGTGCGACCATCGTTGGTAAAGGCGTGAATGGGCGAGTGCTGCGGGTGGCAGTTAGTTACATAGTTGGCCATGCGCCCGCGCCGGGTAATGACCACAATGGCGGCGGCTTTGAGCGATTCGGCCAGGTGCACGGCACTGGCGGCCAGATTTTGTTTGTGATCGCGAGTCTCTAGGTCGGCAGTAAAATTCAGACCCCGATGTTTTTCGATGGTGAGCGCAATGTTGTTCATGGCCTCTACGCACTTGACCGGGTATTTTCCCACTGTGGTTTCGCCCGACAACATGATGGCGTCGGCCTCTTCGTAAACGGCGTTGGCGACGTCGGTCACTTCGGCGCGAGTGGGCATGGGGTTGTCGATCATGCTCTCCAGTAAGTGGGTGGCCACGATGACCCGCTTGCCCTGTTGCGCACAGGCGCGCACGATACGCCGTTGAATATTAGGCAGTTCCCAGAAATCCACTTCGCAGCCCAGGTCTCCACGGGCGACCATAATGCCGTCTGCCGCGTTGATGATGGCGTCGATATTTTCTACGCCCTCCTGGTTTTCTATCTTAGCGATGATTTTAATTTTTTCGGCTTTTTCGCCCAGCAATTCTTTGAGTTGCGCTATATCACTGGCCTCGCGTACAAACGACAGGGCGATATAGTCCACGTCTAATTCCATGCCAAATAAAATGTCCTGCCGATCTTTTTCGGTGATGGCGGGCAGGTTGACGCGAATGCCTGGCAAGTTGACGTGGCGCTTGCTTTTTAACACGCCGCCGTCGATGACTTTGCAGCGCATGACGCGCTCGTGCTTCTCCAAAATTTCTAAATTGATTAGGCCATTGTCCACGGTGAGTCGATCGCCTACATCCATGTCGTCGATGAGATCGGCGTAATTCACCATCAGCGAATGTTCTTCCACGTCCTGGGTGCCGCGCGCTACCACCGAAATGATGTCGCCGGTTTGTAAATTCAGGTCGTTGTCGCGCTCGCCCGTGCGAATTTCCGGGCCCTGAGTGTCGAGTAGCAGAGCCACTGGGTGCGTCAGCTGACGGTTCAGACGTTGCACCGCCTTGATCACCTTGGTGTGACTGGCGTGATCGCCGTGAGACATGTTCAACCGCACCACGTTCATGCCCGCGTGCGCCAGTTTTTCCAACATGGCGTAGCTGTCGGTGGCGGGGCCAATGGTGCAGATGATTTTGGTTTTTCGCATTGCAGAACTCCAGCGCACAAGTAATGAGCCAAAGCCTAGCAGAGGGGCAGGGCCGGCAACATACCCCTCGGGGGACTATTGGCCTTAGAATAGCGGCCATTGAGTGAGTGAATACTATGGAAATCCTTTTTATTCTGGTGGCACCGGCTGTACCGGAGAATGTGGGCGCCAGCTGTCGGGCGCTGAAAACCATGGGATTGCAGCAGCTGCGGCTGGTCAACACCCTGGCCCATACCCACAAGCAGGCGCGCATACTGGCGCACGGTTCGCAGGAAGTATTAGAGACGGCAGCGGTTTATGCCACCCTGACCGAAGCCCTGAGCGACGTCGATCTGGCCATTGGTACCTCGGCCAAGGCGCGGCACCATTTTCGCAGTTTGACGCCCGCCCATGCACTGGCGCCTCTGCTGTTGTCCAAGGTGGGCAGTGTGGGGCGCGTGGCACTGGTGTTTGGCTGCGAGGCCTCGGGCCTGTCAAACGAGGATTTGGCTCTGTGTGATCTGGTGTCGAATATTGAATTGCCTGCGCCTTACCCGTCGCTAAATCTGGCCCAGGCCGTTATGCTCTACGCCTACGAATTGCGGGGTTTGCAGGCCTGCACGCAGCCTGCCCCTGCGCCCGATGCGCAACAATACCGCGCCTTGCGCCTCAAGGTGACGCAATTGTTGCAACAGCATCACTATGCAACTGACAGCAAGTTGGCGCGCTGGGCGCTCGAGCTATTGCCCAGGGCCGATAACAAGTCGCTCGGCTTTCTCCATAGCCTGTGCGATAAATTGCTGAAAAAATAACCGATTGATACGATCAAACAAAATAATAAAGGAGTCTGCCGTGCAGGATTCGACCGCAGGTGCAACAGATACCAAACTTCAGCGGGTGCTCGACTGGATCGAGCGCACGGGCAATACATTGCCCGATCCCGCGATGATTTTTTTCTTCTCACTGCTCATTGTATGGGGGCTCAGCTGGCTGTTATCCAGTATGAGTTTCAGCGAAATAGACCCGCGCACGGGCGCCGCGATTGTGGTGAATAATCAGCTCACGGGCGATTCACTGGCGACATTTTTAGCCAACATGGTTAAAACCTTTACCGGCTTTGCGCCACTGGGTGTGGTGTTGGTGGCCATGCTCGGTGTGGGGGTAGCGGAGCACTCGGGCTTTATTAATACCGGGATTAAGCGGGTACTGGATCGCACGCCGCAATTTCTGTTGACGCCCATTGTGATATTGGTAGCCATTGTCAGCCACACGGCCACGGACGCCGGCTATGTGTTAGTGATTCCGCTGGCAGGTGTTATCTACTATGCCATGGGACGCCATCCGCTGGCGGGGATTACCGCCGCTTTTGCCGGTGTCTCCGGTGGTTTTTCCGCCAATTTTGTGCCCTCGGCCATAGACCCTTTGCTGCAGAGTTTCACCCAAAGTGCGGCGCAAATTGTCGACCCCGCGATTCAGATTAATCCGCTTAACAATTACTTTTTTACCAGTGCTTCCAGCCTGCTGGTGGTGCTGATTGGCTGGTACTTGAATGACAAGATCATCGAGCCGCGGTTGCAAAAAGTAAAAGTGGATGGTGATCCGGAAGATATTCCCAAGTTTGCCGAAGTTACCGACAAGGAAAGATCGGCCCTGCGCTGGGCACTGTTTGCTATGGCCGTGGGCATTGGGCTGTTGATTGCCTCTGTGTGGTCCGAGTCGTCGGCGCTGAGAGACCCCAATGGCGATCTCGCTTCCTTTTCTGCGCCGCTAATGCACTCCATTGTGCCGTTGATTTTCCTGCTGTTTGTGATTCCCGGAGTGGTTTACGGATACCTGGCGGGCACCTTTCAAAACTCCCGCGATGTAATCAATGCCATGAGCAAGGCCATGGATGGCATGAGCTATTACATCGTTATGGCGTTTTTCTGCGCGCTGTTTATCAGTGCATTCAACACCTCGAACATCGGTGCGCTGCTGGCCGTGAAGGGCGCCGACACCCTGCGCGAGTTGGCGTTGCCGGCATCGGTTACGGTGGTGGGTATGATTCTGCTGACGGCCTTTGTGAATTTGTTTGTGGGTTCGGCCTCCGCCAAGTGGGCGTTAATCGGACCGATTTTGGTGCCCATGTTAATGCAGCTGGGACTGTCGCCCGATCTCACCCAGGCGGCCTATCGCATCGGCGATTCCAGCTCGAACATTATTACGCCGCTGATGCCCTACTTCCCGCTGGTGGTGGTCTATGCCCAGCGCTATGTGAAGGGCACGGGTATTGGCACTTTGATTTCACTTATGCTGCCCTACGCACTGACGCTGTTGGTGTGCTGGACGGCCTTTTTACTGATTTACTGGTCCATTGGTTTGCCCTTGGGCATTCAGTCCAGTTACACCTACGGCGGATAGCCGGGAGTCTGCGATGATCAAGCTCAGCCACTGTCTTTTACTGTGTGTGTTTTTATGTGCCTGCGCCGGCTTTCAGCCCGGCTTGGAACCGCCAGAGATAAAATTGGTGAGCTTGACGCCGCTTGCCGCCGACGGGTTTCAGCAGCGCTTTGCCGTTGGCCTGACAGTGACCAATCCCAACGCCAGGGACTTGGTATTGCAGGGCATGAGTTATCGCATCGGCATCGCCGGCCACGACATCTTTTCGGGCGTGGCCAATCAACTACCGGTTCTAACGTCCTATGCGGAAACGCCGGTTACCGTTGAGGTGTCGGCCAGCTTGATGAATGTACTGGCATTGATTGGCGACCTGTCGCGGCAGACGCCGGATAAATTGACCTATCAACTCAGCGCCAAATTAGACGTGGGCAGTTTTTTCCCCGCTATTCGCATCGACGAGTCGGGCCCCTTGCCCTTTACCCGATTGCAGGGCTTGGCACCGCGTTGACATTCTGGGCAATGGCGCGTTTATCACCGCAACAAAAATGGGCCACATGGGCCCATTTTTTTGCGCTAGCGCTAGCTATAATCAGGCGCGCACAGTGGCCTGTGCCTGCTCGAAGGTGGCTTGTAGCTCGCGGCTTGGCGGCGCCGTGAGCAAACTGACACTCACCAGAGCCAGCGTCGCCAAAATAAAGCCGGGTACAATTTCATACATCAGACTGCTCAGGCTGTTGCCGCCAATGGTAATAGGAGCGTAGAGCCATACCAACACAGTTACCGCGCCCGTGACCATGCCGGCGATGGCACCTTCGCGGGTCATGCGCTTCCAGAACAGGCTGAAGATAATCAGCGGGCCAAAGGCAGCGCCAAAACCAGCCCAGGCGTTGCTGACCAAGGTCAAGATGGTGCTGGAACGGTCGTAGGCCAGGCTTATGGCGACGGCTGCCACAACGACCACGGAAATACGGCCCACTAGCAGCAGCTCGGCTTGCGAGGCGTCCTTGCGCAGAAAAGCCTTGTAGAAATCCTCGGTGAGCGAGCTGGACGACACCAGCAGTTGCGATGAAATGGTGCTCATGATGGCCGCCAAAATGGCCGCCAGCAAAAAGCCGCTGATCAACGGGTGAAACAAGAGTTTCGCGAAGAAGATAAAAATCGTTTCGGCATCGGTGAAGTTGGCCTGGGTTTTCGCCACGAAGCCGACACCCACGAAACCAATGGCCAGCGCGCCTACAATGGTGACAATCATCCAGCTCATACCGATACGGCGCGCAGCTTTAATATCGCCCAGCGAGCGAATCGCCATAAAGCGCACAATGATGTGCGGTTGGCCAAAGTAGCCCAGGCCCCAGGCTAGGCTGGATATTATCCCCAGTGCCGAGATGCCGGTGAAAAAGCCAAACAGATTGGGATCGACCGACGCCACGTGCTGATTGAGATCGGCCAGCCCATCAAATTGGCTGAAGGCGATGACGGGCACCAGAATCAGTGCCACAAACATGATGCACCCCTGTACAAAGTCGGTCATGGACACCGCTAAAAAACCGCCGAACAGGGTGTAGGCCACCACCACGCCGGCGGTGATGTACAGGCCCGCGTAGTAGCTTAAGCCAAAGGAGGTTTCAAACAGTTTGCCCCCGGCCACCACGCCGGACGAGGTGTAGAGCGTAAAGAAAATGATGATCACCAGTGAGGATATAATGCGCAGTGTGCGCGAGTGATCGGCAAAGCGTTTTTCGAAGTAGTCGGGAATGGTGATCGCATCCTCTGCAATCTCTGTGTAGGCGCGCAGGCGCGGCGCCACAATCAAATAGTTGAGCCAGGCGCCGGTGACCAGGCCAATGGCAATCCAACTGCTGGAAATTCCCGATACATACATGGCGCCGGGCAGGCCCATCAAAATCCAGCCGCTCATATCCGAAGCGCCGGCCGACAGTGCCGTCACCGCCGGTCCCAATTGGCGGCCGCCCAGCATGTAGCCGGACACGTCTTTTGCTGTTTTGCGATAGGCGTAAATGCCGATTCCGATCATGACAACAAAATAGAGACCTAGGGAAATAAATTCACCTAATTGCATGTTTACTCCGTGAGTTAATCGCGCGAGAGTGCGTCAAATACGCGCCTTGGCCGTTATTGTCGCCGGGTTATCCTGGCTGTTATAGGCCGCAATCTGGCGTGAGTAGATGACGATGAGGCCACCATTTAAACAAAAATGGCGGCCAATAGCACATTTGAAGCAAATTTGGGTGCGTGCAACCCGCCGCAGTGATGCAGGCGGGAGGTTGTTGAGGGTTAGATTGAGCAGGTGAGCTCGCCCAGGCGCTTGGTGAGCAAATTGTTTTCGCGGTAGTCGATGGGAATCACTAACAAGCTGGGGCCCGACTCGGCAAAGCACTGTTGCAGAGTGCTTTGCACATCCTGCGCGTTTTCCACCACATGTCCGTGCCAGTCAAAGGCCTCGGCGAGTTTTATCCAGTGAGGATTGCCAAAATCCAAATCTGTGTGGTGGCCAAACTCGTTGTCCTGTTTCCAGGCGATGAGCCCGTAGGCGTTGTCGGCCCAGACCATGACGGTAATGTTTACGTTTAGCCGCCGGGCCGTTTCCATTTCCTGCACGTTCATCATGAAACCGGCATCGCCGCAGATGGCGAGTATATTGCGGTCCGGGTGTACCAGGGACGCGGCAATGGCGCCGGGCAGCGCAAAACCCATGGAGCAAAAGCCATTGGGAATCAGGCAGGTGTTGGGCTCGTGGCACTGGAAATGGCGTGCAATCCACATTTTGTGGGCCCCCACATCCGACAGCAGAATATCGTGGGCGCCCATGACTTCGCGCACGTCCCACAGCACTTTTTGGGGCCGGATGACACCTTCAGTGGTGTCGTTTTTGTGCTTGGACAGCTCCTCGCTCATGTCGCGACGCACCGCCTGCTGCTGGCTTAAATCAAAGTTTAACGCTTTGGGCTCGGCGGCTACTCGCTCGTTGAGCATCCATAACGCGTGCGCCAGATCGCCCACGGCCTCCAGTTCTGGATGGTAGTTTTCGTCAATTTCTGCGGGCAGAAAATCGATGTGGATCACCTCTTTGGAGTGATCGTTATTCCACAGCTTGGGGTGGTATTCCACCATGTCGTAGCCCAGGCAAATGACTAAATCGGCAGCGTCGATAGCGCAGGCGGGAATGTCTTTGGCGCCCAGGCCAATAGTGTAGAGGCAGTAGGGCGCATCCATATCCACACAGCCCTTGGCCATAAAGGTAGACAAGACGCCAATGCCCGTGGCTTCGCAAAACAGCCGCAGCTGCTTCGAAGCGCGGCGGCGAATACAGCCGTTGCCGGCAATAATGATTGGCCTCCTGGCCGCTTTTATTCGTTCAAAAATGCGGTTGATGGCTTTGTCGTCGGGCACTGGACGCCTAAATTTGTGTACTGCTAAGGGCCGTTTGTCGGTGGTTAGCTTGGCGATATCTTCCGGCAATTCCACATGCACGGCACCGGGCTTTTCGGTGCGCGCCACGCGCACCGCTTTGCGCATAATCTCCGGAATATTTTCCGGATGCCAAATGGTGGTGGCCCACTTGGTGACTGGTTTAAACATATGCACCACGTCCATCACCTGGTGCGATTCCTTGTGTAAGCGCGTCGATGCCCCTTGGCCGGTCAGCACGAGCATGGGCGCGCGATCCATGTTGGAGTCGGCAACGCCGGTGATGAGATTGGTGGCGCCGGGCCCCAGGGTACCCAGGCAGCCGGCGGGGTTGCCGGTCAGACGGCCGTAAATTTCCGCCATGAACGCCGCGCCCTGTTCGTGGCGGGTGAGGATAAAACGGATACTGTCCGATTGTTCCAGCGACATCATAAAGTCGGCATTTTCCTCGCCGGGCACACCAAAAATATAAGTGATGCCCTCTTCTTCCAGGCATTTCACCATCAAGTCGGACGCTTTCATAACAGAATTCTCGCTGGAATGAGTGAATGTGTCACAAGAATAGACCATCTGTCACAGCGGTTGATTTACAATCAGTCCTAATAACCACAAGAGGGCTGCACTATGGAATGGGGCATTCGGGCACTGGGCCTGTTAGGTGATGTGTTTGTATTGATTATTATTGGGGGGTTGATCTGGGCGGCCATCGCCTATGTGAGCGACCGGTTGCAAACGCGCCACACTATCCGGCGCAACTACCCGGTGATTGGGCGCTTTCGTTATTTGTTCGAGCACCTTGGGGTCTTTTTTCGCCAGTATTTTTTCGCACTGGACCGAGAGGAAATGCCCTTCAATCGGGCAGATCGCACCTGGGTGTACAAGGCGGCTAAAAACAACAGCCTGAATATTGCCTTCGGCTCCACCCGCGACCTGGACAAGCCGGGCACGCCCATTTTCTTGAATGCGCTGATTCCCATTTCATCGACCGTACACGAGCCGCCCGCGCTGCTCACCTTTGGGCCCGATTGCCCAAATCCCTATAGCACGCGGTCAATTTTTAACATTTCCGCCATGAGCTTCGGGGCCCTCTCGGCGCCGGCGGTAGAGGCGCTGTCGAAAGGTGCGGCCCAAGCCGGCTGTTGGTTGAATACCGGTGAAGGCGGGCTGTCGTCCTATCATCTGAGTGGCCACTGCGACATCGTCTATCAAATTGGCACGGCCAAATACGGCGTGCGCGATGCCGAGGGCAATCTGGACGACGACAAACTGGCGGCCATTGGCGCACTCGGCGAAGTCAAAATGTTCGAGATAAAACTCAGCCAGGGTGCCAAACCAGGTAAGGGCGGCATTTTGCCGGCCGACAAGGTCACTCCGGAAATTGCTGCTATTCGCGGAATACCCGTGGGCGAGGCCTCCATCAGCCCCAGCGGTCACACCGAGGTCAAGGCGGTGGGCGATTTGTTGGATTTGGTGGGGCGGGTGCGCACCGCCACCGGCAAGCCCACCGGCATAAAGTTTGTGCTGGGCAATAGCCGCTGGTTGGACGAGCTTTTCTTGCTCATTGGCGAGCGCGGGCAGGCCTGCGCGCCGGATTTTATTACGCTCGATAGCGGCGATGGCGGCTCCGGTGCGGCGCCGCAACCGCTGATGGATAACACCGGTTTACCCATAAAGGAAAGCCTGCCGTTGCTGGTGGCGCTACTAAAAAAATACGGTTTGCGCGAACGCATTCGGGTCATAGTGGCGGGCAAGCTTATCACTCCGTCGGCGGTGGCCGTGGCGCTGTGTGCCGGTGCCGATGCGGTAAATAGCGCGCGCGGATTCATGTTCTCGCTGGGGTGTATTCAGGCGATGCAGTGCAATAAAAACACCTGTCCCGCCGGTGTGACGACGCACAACAAGCGCTTGCAGCGGGGGCTGGTGCCCGCCGACAAAGCCAAGCGGGTGGCTATGTATCACCGTCAGATGACCGAAAGCGTATCGATGATCGCCCACTCTTGTGGCGTTACCGAACCCCGCCAGCTCACCCCGGAGCACGTGCGGTTTGTGACGCGGGCGGGCCACTCGGCCCCGATGCTGGAGTATGTGCTGGCCGAAGACGCGCTAATGGCTCAGGGCTCTTCGTCCAAGTAGATTTCAATGCTCAGCTCTACGCCGGGATCATTCTTAAAGTTGAACTCGCGATCCCAGCGCAGGTAGGGCTGCACTTCCCAGAATAGCCACTCGCGGTAGAAGCGTTTGCGGTAGCGCAACCACACGCGATGGCCCTCGGCCAGCGCCGCTTGATCCACATTGCCGTGGGTGAGGGCGCCCAGGCCCCAGGCCAGATCGCGATCCACCTGGTGCAGATATTCCAGGCTGGTGCTCCAGTCTACGCCGTCAATTTCTTCACTCACATCGTAGCGCTGGCGCCAGCGCAGCACTTCGTTGCGATAGTCGCGCAGCGAGTGATCGAGGTCGATCTGGGTGCGCGCACCGGCGCCCTCATCGCTGCGGTAGAACACACTTTGGCCGCCGGTTAACAGTGCTTTTTCCGACAGTTCCAGCCGGCCGGTGGTATTGGCTTGCACAAAGGCCCGGATGGGCGTGCGCAATTGCAGGCCCGACGAAATGGAGATGTTGTAGTCGTCGGTGGTGCGCAGTGCCCAGCTCAGCGCCGCTGAAAAGGGGTTGCGCTTGTCGTCTTGCGCCGGTGTCACGGAGCGGCGGTCAAGGGTATCGAACAGGGTGTCCGGGTCTTCGTTGGTGAGCAGCAACCGCAGCCGCTGTTGGGTGTGCGGCAGGGTCACGCGGCTGCGCACCGAAAAGGAAAAATCACAGCGCTGTAAATCGCTGCAGTCGAGTTTGGGGGTCAGGCGCAAATCGTGGCTGGCTTTTTGCGGCCCCCGTTTGACGGCAAAGAAATTGTCGAACCACACCACCGGCTCTTTGGCGGTACTGTGCAAATACTCCCGCGTGGCATCCACCCAGTTTTTGTCTTCTTCTTTGACAATGTAAGTGGGCCACAGGTTCGGGTCCGAGAGCGACAATCGAGTGTGCTGCACCGGGTCATCCACAAAGGCCGTGGGTGTCTGATAGGGGCGGTAGTTGTCGATTGGCTTGACGCGCGTGGGCTCGCGGCTGTTGGTGTCGACGGTGAGCGCGCCCAGATTGTAGTGGCCGATATTGCGACTGGCGTCATAGGCGTATAGGTCGGGCCAGTACTCGATGGTGTAAGCCGTGGGCGTTTTGACCAGTTCGCACTGCGCCTCCATGTCGGCCAGCCATTGGCTGACGCTAGTCGCATCAAACCAGTCCGGCTCCGCCAGCAATTGTGCCTGTCCCTGAATGGCAAACAATGCGGCCCAAAGGGGCCATTTTGCCGTTGCGTACTGGTGCATTCCCGCCCCTGCTATCAAACTCAGACTTCCATTCTAGCTGTCCGGACAGACTTTGGGCAGTGGCAGCGACGAGCCGATTTTGGTATAAGCCTCTGCACTCGCCTGGAAACCCCGGGCTGTAATTTGAATCGCAGGAAGTCGCATGTCTGATTTGATCACCGCCATGGCCGCGGATGAACGCATAGCCCTCAAGGAATTCACGGAAAAGGCCTACCTGGATTACTCCATGTACGTCATCCTGGACCGTGCACTGCCCCACGTGGGCGATGGGTTAAAGCCCGTGCAGCGACGCATTATTTACGCCATGAGCGAGCTGGGCCTGAAGGCCAGCGCCAAGTTCAAGAAGTCGGCGCGCACCGTGGGTGATGTGATCGGTAAATTCCACCCGCACGGCGATTCGGCAGCCTACGAGGCCATGGTGCTGATGGCGCAGCCCTTTTCCTACCGCTATCCCTTGGTGGATGGACAGGGTAACTGGGGCTCGCCGGATGATCCCAAGTCGTTTGCCGCCATGCGCTACACCGAGTCGCGCCTGACCAAGTACAGTGAAGTGCTGCTGTCGGAGCTGGGCCAGGGCACCGTCGACTGGCTGCCCAACTTTGACGGCACCCTGGAAGAGCCCGCGGTGTTACCGGCCCAGGTGCCCAATGTCCTGTTGAACGGCACTACGGGTATCGCGGTGGGCATGGCCACCGATATTCCGCCTCACAACCTGCGCGAAGTGGTGGCCGCCACGGTGCACCTGATCGACAACCCCAAGGCATCGGTGGCGGAGTTGTGCGACTTTATTCAAGGGCCGGATATGCCCACCGAGGCCGAGCTGATTACCCCGCGCGAAGACATTATCAAAATGTATGAAAGCGGCCGCGGCAGTTTGCGCATGCGCGCCGTGTGGCTGGAGGAAGACGGCGACGTAGTGGTAACGGCGCTGCCGCACCAGGTCAGCGGCGCCAAAATTCTGGAGCAGATAGCGGCCCAGATGGTGGCAAAGAAGCTGCCGATGGTGGCCGATCTGCGCGACGAATCCGACCATGAAAATCCCACCCGGCTGGTGATAGTGCCACGCTCAAACCGCGTGGATTTGCAGCAGATGATGCAGCACCTGTTTGCCACCACCGATTTGGAGCGCACCTACCGCGTCAATATGAATATGATTGGCATCGACGGTCGCCCCGCGGTTAAAGCGCTCAATACGCTGCTGGCAGAGTGGCTGAGTTTTCGCATGGTCACCACCCGCAAGCGCCTGCAACATCGACTTGAAAAAGTTAACGAGCGCCTGGAGCGCTTGGCGGCGCTGTTAATTGTGTTTTTGAATGTGGATGAAGTGATTCACATCATTCGCACCGAAGACGAGCCCAAGCCCGTGCTGATGGAGCGCTTTAATCTGAACGAGGCGCAGGCAGAATACATTCTGGAAACCAAGTTGCGGCAGTTGGCGCGCCTGGAAGAAATGAAAATTCTGCAGGAGCAAGAGGCGCTGGAAAAAGAGCGCAACGACCTGGAAAAAACACTCGGCTCCGCAGTGCGATTGAAAACGCTGGTTAAAAAAGAATTGCTGGCCGTTATGGAACAGCACGGCGACGAGCGCCGCTCGCCCATTGTTGCGCGTGAAGAGGCCAAGGCCTTTAGCGAAACTGAGCTTATGTCTGCCGACCCCATCACGGTGGTGATATCCGATAAAGGCTGGATTCGCGCGGCCAAGGGCCACGATATCGATCCCGCGTCGCTCAATTACAAAGCCGGCGACAAATTTAAACTGGCGGTGCGAGGCAAAACCAATCAGCCCGTTCTGTTACTGGACTCCACCGGTCGCTCCTATTCTCTGGCGAGTCATAGCTTGCCGTCGGCGCGCGGTCAGGGCGAGCCGATAACAGGCAGTTTGAATCCTCCGAGCGGTGCGACCTTTGAAGGTGCGTTGATGGGCGGCGACGACGATCGGGTGTTGTTGGCCTCCGATGCCGGTTACGGCTTTGTGGCCAAGCTGGCAGATCTGGCCTCGAAAAACCGCGCCGGTAAAGCCTTGGTCAGCCTGCCAAAGGGCGCTCACATCATGCCGCCCAGCCTGGTGACCGATCCCGCTCAGGCGCTGTTGGCGGCCGTGAGTAACGAGGGCCGCTTACTGGTATTCCCGTTGGCCGAGCTGCCGGAGCTGGCGCGCGGCAAAGGCAATAAAATTATGAATATTCCCTCGGCACGCCTGCAGGCACGCGAGGAGTACTTATTGGCTTTAGCGGTGCTCGCAGCGCGCGATGAACTCACCATTTACTCGGGCAAGCGCCACTTAACCTTGAAGGCGAGTGATTTGGAGCACTACCGCGGCGAGCGCGGTCGGCGCGGCAACAAATTACCGCGAGGTTTCCAAAAAGTGGACAGTGTCGAGGTTGTGCACAAGAGCTAATAGGCAAAGGGCCGGAATGCGATAGACTTACTGCCAAGCGATTGCAAAGTGGCCCTGCGGCCGACAAGGAAGGAATAGGATGGGTAAGACACTGTTCAAGCTGGTTGTGGTTTTAGTTGTGCTGCTGTTTGCGGGCCGCTGGTACCTCCAGTGGGATATTAAAAACAGCATCGACGCCGCCATCAACAGTGTCAGCAGCGCCGTCCACGTTAGCTACGACCGGCTGGAAGTGGGCTTTGACGGCAAGGTGGTGGTCAAGCGTATTACGCTCAACGGGCCGGATGAATCCCTGTTTAACGCCTATATCCAGCGCGTTGAAGTGGATATGCAGTCGCTGCCCGAACTCATACAGCGGCGCCTGGGTGGTCAATTACCCGACAAAATGCGCATCAGCGTCAAAGGTGTTACCGCCAATTTAGGCAATCTGGCCGAGCTGTCGGAGTCGGCCGTGGATTGCATGGATCCGGCGCACCAGCCGGCCGATTGGATGCTGGGCCTGGATCAGGACAGCAACTGGGTCATCGATTACACCTATACACCGGGCAATCGCGAGCTGACTGCCAATTTTGACATTGAAGTGCCCGGCGCCTACGCCTTGAAAACGCAGCTGCGATTGAGCGATGTTTCGGCCAATTTCCGCCGTGTGGGCGGCTTGGATATGGTGCGCGTGGCCTATCAGGATATCCGAGGTATTGAAGCTTGGCGCAGCTATTGCGCGCAGCGTCACGAGCTGGAGGTCGACGCCTTTCTGGCGCGCCACGTGGCGGCCATGGAAACCCATCTGAATTACCGCGGTCTGAGTTTGTCCGACACGGCACGCGCCGCCTACCAGCAGTTGCTAACGGAATCCGGCAATATTACGGCCCGTTGGGTGTTGGGTTTAAAGCTGCAGCAGCCGCTGGCGCCCGAACAATTGGAAAGCCTGGTGGTGGACCGCCTGGAACTGGAACTAGCAGGCACGCCAGTTTCGCCTATATTTAATAAGGTAGCGCCCAAGCGCCCGGCTGCGCGCGCACCGCTGCAGCCTAAAACGGTGGCACCGCCGCCGGCACCCATCGAGGTGACGTTTGAAGAGGCGCGCGATTATGTGGGGCGTACGGTTTCGGTGGTGACGGGCAGTAAAACCACCCAGGGTACCTTGCTCAGTGTGGGAGAATCTGAGTTGGTGCTGGAGGTGGTTAACGAGGGCATGAACCGCTTCTCAATTACCTATTACCGCAGCCGTTTGGACCGCATTTTAGTTGAGCCATAGCCGTCGCAAGCGGGGCGGCCAAGAGACGGAGTAGCCTATGGGCACAGATAACCGCCGCTATCCTCGTATTCCCGTGCGATGCCGCGTACTCATCAGCCACGACAGTTGTGGTGAAGTGTTGGCCCAAACTCGCGATATATCAGATGGCGGTATTTTTATCGTGACCAACCCCGAATCTTTACCGCCTATTGGAACTTTGGTGCGTGGTCAGGTGCAGGGCATGCTGGTGGATGCGCCGGTGGTGGACATGGAAATAGTGCGCATAGAGCCAGGTGGTATTGGGTTGAGATTTTGCACCTGAAGGTGCGCTGTTGGGTCTCGCTTAAGCCGGTCATCGAATTAATTTTTGCGCTCGAAACGCTGGTGACGTCGATAGGGAAAGGTGTCGTTGATTTTGCCGGCGTTAAGCTCATCTTGAATAGTCTGCCAAAACCGGAAGTCGTACAAATCGCTGTGGCGGTTTTCAAAGGCGCGTTTAGCTGCGGGATTGCCGCTAAAAAATAGCCGAAATTCCTCCGGAAATATGTCAAATTCTCCCACGGTGTACCAGGGGCGGTCAGCCATCTCTTCACTTTCATTGCGCGGCTCGGGAATTTTCCGAAAGACGCACTCGGTTATTAAGCAAATTTCGTCGTAGTCGTAAAACACCACGCGGCCGTGGCGGGTGACGCCAAAATTCTTTAGTAACATGTCGCCGGTAAAAATATTGACGGCGGCCAATTGCTTGATGGTGTTGCCGTATTCGTCCATTACCTCTTCTATCTGACTGGGGGTGGCAGTGTCCAGGTACAGATTGAGCGGCACCATGCGGCGCTCGGTATAGAGGTGCTTAATGATCACCAGTCGGTCGGTGATGATTAGCTTAGAGGGCGCAACCGCTTGTAATTCCTCCAGCAGTTCGCTGCTAAATCGGTTTCGGTAGAAAATAAAATTACTGTACTCCTGGGTGTCGGCCATGCGCCCGGCTCGATCTGAGCGCGAAACAAGTTTGTACTTTTCTTTGACAATGGCCTCGGTAACCTTTTTTGGTGGATCAAAGCGGTCCTTGATGATTTTAAATACCACATTGTAGGAGGGCAGAGTGAATACCGTCATCACCATACCCTTGATGCCGGGTGCGATTACAAACTTATCGTCGCTGTGCTTCATGTGGGTTATCACATCGCGATAAAACTCCGTTTTACCGTGCTTATTAAAACCGATGGCGTTGTACAATTCGGCAATGTCTTTACGCGGCATAATAGATCGTAAAAATTTTACGAAGCGCGATGGTATAGGGGCATCCACCATAAAGTACGAGCGAGTAAAGCTGAAGACACGGCTGGCGCTGTCGCGGTCGAGCAATACTGTGTCTGCGTAGATGCCACCCTGTTCGTTGTTTTGAAAGGGCACAATAACGGGAAAGATAAACTCACCTAGTACGGCTCGACCCACCATGTATGCGCCTTTGTTGCGATAAAAAATCGATTCCAAAATATCGATGCGCATTTCGTGCAAAGGTAAATCCCGCCGGTGGCGCAGGTATTTTTCGATGACCGCCACTATGCGTTTTACGTCTCTTTCCTTATCCTCCCAGGGAACAGAAAATTCAAAGTCGTCAAAGATTCGGTACACCAGGTTTTCGAAACCGAATTCTGCACTGTAGCTAAAGTAGATGGCGTAGTCTCGCAGTTGCTTGTTGTCCTCTTGTTTGGAGGGTTTGACAAATAAATTGCGGTCGTGAATTTGCTGGTGATCGAACAGGTTGCAAAAAATGGAATTAAAAAATGTTTCGGCAATTTCGTAATTACTGTGATTGCTAACCAGTAGTGCATAGGCCTGCCGGGCCTGTTGCCAAATGTCCAGGCTCAATACGTTTTTGCTGGTGACCCCGCGCACCAATTTGCACACCTGCTCTACTTTGGTCTTGTAGAGCTCGATGCGCTCGCGGTGGGTGTCTTGCACGGCGGCCCAATTACAAGTCTCGAACCGGGCCTTGGCACCCAGCGTCATATTCTGAAAATCGGCAAAGTAGGCGTCAAAGCCATTGAGTATGGTTTTGGCAATGCGCTTAGCACTCGGCGTCAGGGTCGCGTTTGCTTGGCTATTGGCGGGGTGCGGGGCGTTGGACATGGCGCTAGGCTCACTGCAGAATGTCTGCTCTTAGTATATGGTGTGCAGCTAAATCATACAGGGCGAGAGGAGCGGAAATTGGCAGATAGTGGGCATTTGTTTCGGCAATGGTTGCCGTCCGCGAACCGCTGGCGCGCACTGATTGGCGGCCTGTTGGCGCTGTGCCTGTGGGCGCCAGCAGCGCAGGCACTGGTTATCTTGCAATACCACCATGTGAGCAGCTCAACACCCGCGGCCACCAGTATTTCGCCCGAGGCATTCGAGGCGCAAATGGCGCATCTGGCCGCGAGCGGCTTTGCGGTGATCGGACTACCCGAACTGCTGCAGCACATCGCCAAGCAGCAGCCCCTGCCAGATCGCACGGCGCTCATTACCTTTGACGACGCTTACCAATCCATACGACACACGGCCCATCCCATTCTCAAGCGCCACGGCTGGCCCTATGTGGTGTTTGTGAGTACCGAGGCCGTCGATCAGGGCGTGCGCGGCATGTTGAGCTGGGACGATTTGCGCGCCTTGGCTGGCGAGGGCGTGGCCATTGCTAATCACACGGTGCGCCACAGTCATCTGGTGCGCAGCCAAGCCGGTGACCAGCAACAATGGCGCGCGCAGGTGCTGCAGGAAATTCAAGGTGCACAGGTGCGCATTCGCGCCGAGGTGGGCCACGATTTTAAGGCCCTGGCGTTTCCCTATGGGGAATTCAATCAGGCCTTATTGGAGTTGCTTAATGCGCTCGGATTTGTCGGCTTTGGGCAGCAGTCGGGGGCGGCATCGCTGCGCGATCTGCCGGCGCTGCCGCGTTTTCCCTTCGGCGGGCGCTATGTGACGGTGTCGGACTTTGCCCAAAAACTGCAGGCCCTGCCGATGCCACTCGAGACTGAAGCGCTGCTAGACGAGGGCGGCCAGCCCCTGGTAGACGGCGTGTTGCCGGTGTCTGTTCGACGCCCTCAGCTGCGCCTGCGATTTAGCCAGCCCGAGCTGGGCGCGCGCACTGCGTGCTACGTGAGTCAACAGGGACGGGCCCAAGTGACAGCAGTGGATGCGCAGACCTACGTTTTCCAGGCTGAGTCGGCCTTGGCCGCTGGGCGCTCGCGCTATAACTGTACGGCACCCAGCGCCGAGCCTGGGCGCTATCACTGGTTCTCTATGCCCTTTCTAAGCCGCAATCGCGATGGTAGCTGGCCTGCCGAGCCTTAGCGGGCGCCGATGGCAAATGCAGGCTTGTACTCCTGTCAAGACCCACCTAAAATGGTTTTGCTTTACCGTTTTGCTGCTCAGCCGTTAGACATTTTGCCTTGCTCTGCGCTGCTAGATGGATAAGTTTCAAAAACGCCAACGCAGCTGGCAATGTTTAATTGTAAGACGAGGTCTTAAATGTCTAATTTGCACAATGGTGTCGTTAAGTGGTTTAACGACGAGAAAGGTTACGGTTTCCTGCAGCAAGAATCTGGTCCCGATGTATTCGTACACTTCCGCGCGATCAACGGTAACGGCCGCAAGACTCTGGTAGAAGGTCAGTCTGTGACTTTCGAAATCACTCAGGGCCAGAAAGGTCCTCAGGCAGAGAATGTTACCCCAGGCTGAGCCTAGCGTAATCTCTGAAAAAACCCGGCAACCGCCGGGTTTTTTTTGATGTACAGGAAGTACGAATGCTGCGTAGGACAGGACGTCCGAGAGCAGCGCGATGTACAGGAAGTGCGAATGCTGCGTAAGGCTGCTTGTGCTGCACACGCCGCGGTGTCAGGCCTGGGCGTCCGCGGGCATCACTCCAGCTTGTTGTACCGAATCAAGTGGCGCAACTCGTCGATATAGGCCTGGCCGCGGCTCGAGTAGGCCTCCAGGCCGGCCACCATGTCGTAGCCGCGCAGCGGTTGATTGTTGGCGCGGGCGCGCTCGCGGATATCGCGAATTTCGCTATAGCGGTGAAAGGCATTGATGTTCAGAAAGTAGGCGGCGATGGCCTGGTCGACGCTGTCGAACTTGGCCACCTCGTAGGTCTCGCCGGCCGGCCGGCTGGTGGGCACTACGCCACAGCCCGGGCTAAAGCACCACTGGCCAAACAGGTTGTTGGCTTCCTGGGCAAAGCGCGAGCGACCCCAGGCCGATTCGATGGCCGCCTGCGCCAATACCATGGAGACCGGAATGGTATCCATGCGCCGCATCAAGACCTCGAGCGCCTGCGTGTGACTGGCCTCTTTCGCCACCTTGTAGCTTTCGCGCACCAAGGCCATGTAGCGCTGCTGGCTTTGGCTCAGCGGTTGGCCGTTGGCCAAGCGAATTTCAATGCCCTTTAAGATAAGACGGCGTTCGCGAATTAGCTGGTTTTGGTACTGCACGGCCGGGCGCAAATAGTCGAAGAAGGCCTGCTTGCGGGCCGGTGTGTCGGCGATGGCGCTGAAGTCCGGCAGCCGGCTGTAGTCGTGGCCCGTGTTGAGCTCGGTTTTTAGTACGCCGTCATTGCGCACGATGGTAAGGCGCGACAGGTATTTGTCGGCGTAGTCTTTGAATTCAATTTGGCTCGCCTCAAGCTGCATGGCTTCCAGTACGGCCTGAGCGGTGAGTCGCTCTTCAGCGGATTCACCGGTCAGTGACAAGCCGGGTTCGCGCAAGAAAGTACGCCGCTCCTCCAGCGGCGACACTAATAGCCAGTAGGTCAGTGCCAACACACCCAGGGCATAACCCAATAACACGGCGGCAAGCAGATTGCCGCGACCCAAATGACGCATAGAGGAACTCCGAAAGTTAGCAGGTAGCAAAGGCGAAGGCTTAGTCCAGGCCCATCTGCTTTTTTAAGTCCGTTAATCGGGCCAGATTTTCATCTTTGCTGAGCGGGCGCTCGATGTGCTCAGGCAGGGCCTTGCGCTCTGGCAGCGCCAGCTTGTGACCCTGACGCACCTGATCGCACAGCGTTTTATAGTGCTCGGCAAATACCGGCAGGGCGGTGCGCTCGGGGTTGTTTGCTAAAAAGTACCAGTCGCTAGCCTTGCCGGCTAGGTAGACCGCTGGGTGGCTCCAGGCGTAGCCGGATTTGGGCGAAGGCGCATTGCAGGCTTCGACGTAGGCTGCGTGTACTTCGGGTAGCCCGTGGGCGCTGTTATCGCCCTCGCAGGCCACGATCATCTTGTGCACAGTGGGCAGGTAGTCCGATCGCTCGATCACGCGTTTTGCTCCGCGCAGAATCACCGCCGGGCTAAAGCGCGCCAGGGACTCCAGCCACAGGCGTTTGGCCAGACTCAGCGACTCCATATCGGGAAAGGCCGCAAAATACTGGTTGTGGTAATTCAATCGAAACAATTCAAACACTTGGTTAATGGTGTCGATGTGTTCCGGACCGGCTTTGGGGCGCGCCTGATCAGAGTGCCCAGCTGCGGTCGGTGAGCTGTTCGCTGACTGAGCGATCGCGTGTTCGGCCTGATTGAGCAGGGTTTTGCTGTCTTGCATGTCCGTTACCTTGGGCTAGCGGTGAGCCATTTAAGCGTTTGGCCCACTGATATTTGACGTGTTGCAGAAACTTGGTGTTCCACGAGCTGTGCAACTGGTGGGTATCGCGCCAGTAGATGACAAATTCTTTCAGCTGCTGTTTTGCAAAGTGTAAATCAATATTGGCCAGCGCCAGCACTTCGTACACATCGGGCGACGGGGTCCAGTCTGGGCTGATGGGGCGCGGCTCAGTGTCGTATTGCAGGGTCGCTTGGTAGCGTGCCCACTGACGGCGTACGTGCTGAATAAACTTACTGTTCCAGGTACGCGAAGGCTCACCCCGCTCGCGCCAGTAGAGCACAAATTCGGCGATGGCGTCTTCCACAAAGCACTGGTTGATGGCCGCGTGCCGCACCAGCACGTCGATGGCATCGGAACTGGGCCGCCAGCCACTGGTCATTGGCTGCTCGCGCTCGCGTCGGCTGAAATCCGTTTCCTGCTCGCGCCACTTGCGGATCACCTGCTGCATGAACTTGGCATTCCAGGAGTGCGCCGCCTGGCCTTGGTCGCGCCAGTAGGTCACAAATTCGGGGATCTGGGCGCGCGCAAACTGGTTGGGAATATTGTGTTGTGCCAGTTGCACATACACCTCTTCACCCGGTTGCCAGTTGGGGGCTATGGGCTGTGCGCCGGGCGCCGGCTGACTGTTGCGCAGCAGTGGGCTGTGGCTCTGGTAGGCGGGTTGCCCCGCCGTTTGGGTGCGCTCGTTAATGGCGAAGCGCAGCGACTGGCTCTCGTGGTAGGGCGCTGTGGAAATCAGCAACACGCCCTTATCGCGCAAGCTTTTGGCGATGCGCGCTATGTCGTGGTCGCGCCAGAAAGGCATTAATTTCTGTACCTGTTCGCGCTGCAGGTGGCACCAGTTGTAGCCGTTGCTGGGCTGGCTGGGGTAATAGCTCAGCGCGTCGCTGAGCAGGCTCAGCAGCGTGGCTTCTTCGAGTCCCAATGTGGCGGCCAGAGAGGGGCTGATGCAGATGGGGCGTTCAGGTATGAGTGATTGGGTCATGGCGCTACTTTACCACCGAAGGCCCTAGAGGTTCACCACCACGCGCCCGGTGTTTGAGTAGAATTCGATGTTTTTACTGGGGGCGGTCCGGTCGGAATAACGGCAGTTGTTACCGCCCAGATACAGGGCCCGAAAATCACTGCTGGCACCGGCGGAAACGCTGGGTGCGCCCGGCTCCATCACTGCGCGCCAAACGTCCAAACAGTCGTTAGTGGAGTTGAGCGTTAAGCTGACGCCGCGGGTGTCGGCCGGCCAGCCGTTGGCGTTGACGCTGAGGTCGCCGCCGGCCTGGGCCGGGGGCAGGGCGATCATATTCAATTGGGCCCCGGGCGAACCCTTGACCAGCCAGTAGGCGTGCACCTGGTCGACCCCGGCCTTAAAGCTGGCGCCAATGGCGCGTAGCTTGGCGTCTCTGGCCTCTTGCGCCAGGTTGATAAATTTGGGTGTGGCCACGGCCGCCACTATGCCCAGTATGAGCAGCACCGCAATCAGTTCGATCAAGGTAAAACCCCATGGGGTGGCACTGGCTCGGCGGTTTCGGTTCATGGCGTCTGCAGGTGTATTGACGTTGTTTGCGCCCTTGTTACTTGGGGTACACTGCCGGCTATTCAATACGGGTTTGGAATGGAGGCAGTGTGGCCAAGGCTAAAATGGCATTTGTATGCAATGACTGTGGCGCGGATTACCGCAAATGGCAAGGCCAGTGCGCTGAGTGCCAGGCCTGGAACACCATTGTGGAGATTCGCCTGGCGCCCGCTAAATCGGCGCGCAGCGAAACCTTCACCGGCTTTGCTGGCGCCACCACGGGCAAGGTGCAGAAACTTTCCGACATCAGCCTGGACGACCTGCCGCGCTTTAGCAGCGGTATGGAGGAGTTTGACCGGGTGCTGGGCGGCGGCCTGGTGCCGGGCTCGGTGGTCCTCATCGGCGGTCACCCGGGCGCCGGCAAATCCACGCTCTTGCTGCAGACCCTGTGCAAGCTGGCCGAGTCCATGTCGGCCCTGTACGTGACCGGCGAGGAATCCCTGCAGCAGGTGGCCATGCGCGCCCGGCGCCTGCATCTGCCCGCCGATAAATTGTCGATGCTATCTGAAACCAGTATCGAGCAAATCGCCGCCCAGGCCGAGACCATGCAGCCCAAGGTTATGGTGGTGGACTCCATTCAAGTCATGCACGTGAGCGATGTGCAATCGGCACCGGGCTCGGTGACCCAGGTGCGCGAAAGCGCCGCGTTTTTAACGCGCTTTGCCAAGCAGACGGGCACGGTTTTGTTGCTGGTGGGGCATGTTACCAAAGACGGCTCGCTCGCCGGCCCCAAGGTGCTAGAGCACATGATCGATTGCTCCATCTTGTTGGAGGGCAGCCACGATTCCCGCTACCGCACGCTGCGCGGCAACAAAAATCGCTTTGGTGCGGTCAACGAGCTGGGGGTGTTTGCCATGACCGAGCAAGGGCTGCGCGAAGTTACCAATCCATCGGCCATTTTCTTGCAGCGCGCAGAGGATATTGCCTCTGGTTCCATTGTCGTTGTTGTGTGGGAGGGCACGCGCCCGCTGTTAGTGGAGGTGCAGGCCCTGGTGGATGGCTCCTCGCTCGGCAATCCACGGCGCGTGGCCGTGGGACTGGACCAAAATCGACTGGCCATGTTGCTGGCGGTGCTGCACCGCCACGGCGGCATTATGGTGGGCGATCAGGATGTATTTGTGAATGTGGTGGGCGGTGTCAAGGTGGGCGAAACAAGCGTCGACTTGGCGCTGCTGCTGGCCATTGTCTCGAGCTTTCGCGACCAAGCGCTACCGCAAGATCTTATTGCCTTTGGCGAAGTGGGTCTGTCAGGCGAGATACGCCCCGTGCCCTCGGGCCAGGAGCGCCTGCGCGAGGCCGCCAAACACGGCTTTAAACGCGCCATCGTGCCCAAGGCCAATGCGCCCAAAGGCGGTGTGGCAGGGATGGAGATAGTGACGGTGAAAAATTTATCCGAGGCGTTGGAGGCCATTTAGCACTCATTATGTGGCTGTGGTAATCCCTCCAAAATTAATCCGCTTGTGAGGGCAGGATCTAACGGCCTGTGTTTAAGGATTATGCTTGCTAGGGAAACATGAAGAAAATTACTGTCCGACACTTTGCATCAAAAACAGTGCCCTACCGAAAAACTGTAGATTGGGAAAGTGTATTGGTGGAAGTTTTTGTGGGTCTAATGCTGGCGGTATTTGCATGGCTGGGCTATTCGACTGGTATCGTCCTGCTCGCTATTTTGTGCACAATGGGGCTGTTTTTGTGCCTGCTGTCGATCTTGCACCGAATATATTTACGGCTGAGGTATGGCGTAGAAAAGTAGCCACCAGTGGCGCTGTGGTTGCGCTTTTCCTGCGCACCTATTTCGTGTGCGTGTGCGTCTTCTTAGCAGATACGCTTTCGTTTAAACCGTTCGCCTCTCGGATGTTCGGGTAACTGAAAATATTTGCCGTTGCAGAAATAATCTATAAAAAATGGGGTGCGCCATTGCGTACCCCAGTGCTCGGCACCGTTTATACTGGTGCCGAATGTGCGCGATACATCTTGTTCAACGCTAGAGATCTTGCTGAATTAATTCAAACGAACCCTGCGAGCTGGCGTCGGCTTCAAACTCGCCGGTAATGGGCGAAAAGGTGTAGTAATCCACCTTGTCTTCCAGCGGTTTAAACAGGTAATAGCGCAGTTTCATGACTTCCTGTGCATCGCACTGGTAGTCGATCACAAAATTATTCGATACGCCGCCCTGCGGCCCTTGCGTCACATAATGTGCCTCGCGCTGGCAAGAGTGGCCGGCGTTAGACAGGGCGATATTGTCGAATTTTGTGAGCAGCTGATTTTTAACGTGATCGGTTTCCCAGGTGTCGTGGGTGGCCAGCAACACCTTGTGGTTGGGGTGGTTGGCCAGTACGCCCTTGGCCCAGTTGATGCCGGTGGCGTCGTAGTTGGAAAACTGATCATAGGATTGCAGGTGCAAAAACAAATAGCTTTCGGCGCCAATGGTCAGGGTGCCGTAGTTATTTTGAATGCCGCCGCTGTCGCCGCGGTACCACGGCTGGTTGGCAAACATCGACACCGGAAAGTACTCGTTCAGGCGCGCCAGGCTGTCGTGGTTGCCGGGCACGGGCATGAACGGGACCTGGCCGTTTAATTTATACCAGGCCGCGCTGGCGTTGTCCCACTCCCAGCGCTGATCCCAAGCTTCGGTGATATCGCCCAAGCCCTGCACAAACTGCACATTGAGCTGGTCTTTTTTAGCGACGATCCAATCGAAGGCGGCGTGCATGTGGGCGATGGGGGCATTGGCCCGGTTCTGGGAGTAGTGCTGGGTGTCGGGCACGGTGATCAGCGTCCACTCGCCGCGACTGCGATCGGCGGTGTGCACGCCGTCCGGGTCGGGCAGGGTGCCAGCTTCGGCAAACTGGATATAGTTCAGGTTGAAGTTGCCGCTATCTATGTGCACGCGCAGGGTGTGCTGGCCCGCGGGCAGGTTGACCTGGCCGCCGCTGACCGAGCGAAATGCCTGCCAGCCACCGGTATCGCGCAAGTTAATGGTGTTGCCCAGCGGCTCGCCGTTCAGGCTGAAGTGCAGTGCGCCGGCAAAGCCCTGACTGGCGGCGCGCAGGCTTACATCGTAGGCGCCAGCCTGGGTGACATTGACGGTGTAGTCCAGCCATTCGCCGGCCTCGGTCCAACCCAGATTGAAGCCGCCGCCGTTGTCGGTGGTGGCTTCCAGGTCTACGCCGTCGGTGCGCAGGGCGCCACCGCGATTTTCGGGGTCGGCATCACTGTAGGCCTGGCCGTTGGCACAGGCCTCGTTGTAGTACTCGGCCTCGACTTTACCGGGCAGGGTTTGCGGCTGGTTTTGGTAGGCGCGGCTGCCCACGCAGGGCGCGGAGTCATCGTCGTAGACGCGCACATAGTCCACGTATAAACGCTGCGGAAAGCTGGAGCTGCTATCCGGGCTGCCGGGCCAGTTGCCGCCCACTGCCACGTTTAGTAGCAGCCAGAACGGCTGGTCGTAGACCCATTCGCCATAGGCTTCCACCTGTGCGCGGGTGA